>NZ_MTPV01000012.1:0-45367 GCF_002009585.1 Arthrobacter sp. SRS-W-1-2016
TTCCTCGGCGTCATGTCCGGCCCCCTGGTCCGCTCCTCCTACCGCGCCGGACGCCTCTGGGCCACCGCGATGCGCAAAAAAGGCCGCGAAATCCCGGCCCACCTCGCCCACATCGCCGAAGGCATCCAGGACTCCGGCACCACCCGCCAGGAAGCCCGCACCCTCCTCGCACACCACGCATAGCACGTCGGCAAAAGCACGGTCAAAGGACCGGATCCCGGACAAATCCGGCGTCCGGTCCTTTGGCATAAATCACGTAGAATTAAGGCACTATGGCGAAATCCCCTGATTCCAGCAACTCGACAACATCGGCTGCCGACGCTCCCAAGCGCGGCTTGTTTTCCCGCAAGCCCAAGGAAGCCAAGGCCAAGAAGCCGAGCCAGCTGAAGCAGATCGGCGAGGTCTTCAAGATGACCCGCCGGAACGACCCCATCGTCGTGTGGCTCATGCTGCTGGCGTTCCTCGGCGTCGTTGCTGTCAGCCTCATCGTCGGGCTCCTCCTGAACAACTGGATCACTGGCTTGATCATCGGCATCCCCTTGGGCCTGCTGGCAGCTGTCTTCATCCTCTCGCGCCGCGCGGAACGGGCTGCCTTCGCGCAGATCGAAAACCAGCCCGGAGCATCCGGTGCGGCGCTGGGGACCCTGCGCCGCGGCTGGATCACGGAAGACCAGCCGGTCGCCGTCAACCCGCGCACCCAGGACGCCGTCTTCCGCGCCATTGGCCGTCCCGGCGTCGTGCTGGTCAGCGAAGGACCTTCGCACCGCGTCAAGCCGCTGGTCGACGCCGAGCGCAAGAAGCTCTCCCGCATTCTGCCGAACGTCACCATTCACGTGATCGAAAGCGGCCGAGGCGAAGGCCAAGTGCCGATCAGCCAGATCGCAAAGACGATGAACAAGTACAAGAACGAGCTCACCAAGGTTGAGGTCGGCGCTGTCAGCAAGCGGATCTCTTCGCTGGGCAACCGCCTGCCGATCCCCAAGGGAATCGACCCCTACAAGGCACGCCCTGACCGCAAGGCAGCACGCGGACGCTAACTACAACGCCAGCCGCCCGTTCCTGGAATCCCCCGGAACGGGCGGCTTTTTCGTCTGCTGTTATTCTTTGTCGCCGTAAAAGTTACATCCGAATGAGGATGGTATTCATGGCCCGGTCGTGGAGGCCGCGTTGGTCGGGGTCGAAAACGACCGCAGGAATCACCAGGCACAGGAGGACCGTCCTGACGAAGGCGGCCAAGGGCCCCGCCTGTGATCCTCCGAGCCGTACGACGTGGATCCCGGCCACCCGGTGCCCGATGCTGTAGCCCAGCGTGCCGATGAGAAGGATCTGCTCCACCGCAAACACTGCAAGCGTTGCCCATTGGTTGCCACCGAAGGCAAAGTTGCTGATCGCCAGGGCAATGACCCAGTCAATGCAGATCGCCAGGATGCGACGACCGGCCCGGGCCATGGAGCCGGGACCGGACTCGGGCAGGCCGAGCCGCGCTCCCGGGTACTTGGAAATTCCGGACGTGTCCGGCCCTGTGAGCCATGAACCAATATCTTTACGATCAACCACACGTCAAGCTTACGGCTTCACCACCCGATGCCCGGCGGCGGGGGCCGCGGGCAGTGGATCGTTCACGGTGCTCACAAGGAAACGGACACACGGACGAAAGACATAGACTGGCACTGCAGTAGACAAGTAGCGTTTACATGGCAGGCAGTTCTGTAACCTGCTCGAAACAATACTGACACTCCGGGGAAATCCCATTTCCCTATGGTTGGAGAAGTTGCTAGCCGCCGCTTCGGGGATACTTTTTTGTTTCCCTGCTTTCGGTTTGCGCTGGATCAGACGGCCCAAGGGCCTGTTACCTGTATGCGTTAGGAGCATAGATGTTCAAGACTGCGGACGAAGTCCTCAAGTTCATCAAAGACGAAGACGTAAAGTTCGTCGATATCCGCTTCACCGATCTTCCGGGCGTCCAGCAGCACTTCAATGTGCCGGCCAAGAGCGTCGACGCTGACTTCTTTGTCAACGGCCAGCTCTTTGACGGATCTTCCATCCGCGGTTTCCAGGGCATCGCCGAGTCCGATATGCAGCTCATCCCGGACGTCACGACGGCCTTCATCGACTCCTTCCGCATCGAGAAGACCCTCGCGTTGAACTTCTCCATCGTGAACCCGCGCACTGGCGACCCGTACCACCGCGACCCTCGAGGCGTTGCCGAAAAGGCCGAAGCGTACCTGGCCTCCACGGGCATTGCCGACACCGCATTCTTTGCTCCCGAAGCCGAGTTCTACGTCTTCGACAACGTACAGTTCGAATCCTCCCCGCAGGGTTCCTTCTACAAGGTCGACTCGATTGAAGCCCCGTGGAACACGAGCCGCGAAGAAGAAGGCGGCAACCTCGGTTACAAGACCCCGTTCAAGGGCGGCTACTTCCCGGTTGCGCCGGTTGACCACCAGGCCGACCTCCGCGACGCCATGTGCATCGCCCTGGACGAAGCAGGCCTCGAAGTTGAGCGCTCCCACCATGAGGTCGGTGCCGCCGGCCAGGCAGAGATCAACTACAAGTTCACCACGCTGGTGCACGCTGCCGACGACCTGCAGAAGTTCAAGTACGTCATCAAGAACACCGCATGGGAGTACGGCAAGTCCGTAACCTTCATGCCGAAGCCGATTTTCGGTGACAACGGCTCGGGCATGCACTGCCACCAGTCGCTGTGGAGCAACGGCGATCCGCTGTTCTACGACGAGAAGGGCTACGCCGGCCTCTCCGACACCGCACGCTGGTACATCGGCGGTCTGCTGAAGCACTCCTCTGCCGTGCTCGCGTTCACCAACCCGACGGTCAACTCCTACCGCCGCCTGGTCAAGGGCTTCGAAGCTCCGGTCAACATGGTCTACTCGCAGGGCAACCGCTCCGCCGGTATCCGCATCCCGATCACGGGCTCCAACCCGAAGGCCAAGCGCATCGAGTTCCGCGCTCCGGACGCCGCGTCCAACCCGTACCTGGCGTTCTCCGCCCAGCTCATGGCCGGCATCGACGGCATCCGCAACCGCATCGAGCCCCCGGCTCCGATCGACAAGGACCTGTACGAACTGCCTGCCGAGGAAGCCAAGGACATCCCCAAGGCTCCGGGCTCCCTTGAGGAAGCGCTTGAGGCCCTGCGCGAGGACAACGAGTTCCTGCAGGCCGGTGGCGTGTTCACCCAGGACCTGATCGACACCTGGATCGAATACAAGTACGAGAACGAGATCCGCCCGCTGTCGCTGCGCCCGAACCCTTACGAGTTTGAGCTCTACTACGGCGTCTAGCCAGACCACGCGGCGACATCGGGCATAGTCCGCAGACAGTCCGCAAGAATCCGCACACAGAAAAGCCGGCCTCAGGTTTCACCACCTGGGGCCGGCTTTTTCGTCCGCCGGGGCTCGTTCGGACCACCTTGATGTCCCCGCCTGGAGCGCCGCCCACGTCTCCTTCCCCAACGTGCCTTGGGAGCAGCGTGACGACTCTGGAAGCCGTGCATGCCAGACGGCCTGTGGCGCATGAGTCTTGCTCTACGATGCATCCATGACTCAACAACTCTGGCGCCGCCACATGGAGTGGCCGCTCATTGTGGCAGCCCTGGTTTTCCTCGCGGCCTACTCCGTCCAAGTCATCGGCAACCTTCAAGAACGGGCATCCGGCGTGGTGGACACGATCGTCTGGCTTACGTGGGCGCTGTTCGTTGTGGACTATCTGGCAAACCTGGTCCTCGCGCCGCAGAGGGGACGGTGGTTCATCAGGAACCTTCACGAGCTCTTGATCCTCGCCCTGCCTGTCCTGCGTCCTTTGCGCCTACTCCGGCTGGTGACCTTGTTGCGGGTGCTCCGAAAGACTGCCGGGACTGCGCTGAGGGGACGGATTGTGACCTTCGTGCTCGGAGCCGCCCTGCTCCTGACCTATTGCGGAGCGCTGGCTGTTCTCGATGTCGAAGAAAACGCTGACGGTGCAAATATCCGTAATTTCGGAGATGCCCTGTGGTGGGCGCTGGTCACAATTACCACTGTCGGCTATGGGGACCACTATCCGGTCACGTTCACGCGTCGATGCGTGGCGGCCGGCCTCATGGTCTGCGGCATCGCGGTCCTCGGAGTGGTCACAGCATCGGTCGCATCATGGCTGGTGGAGCAGGTTTCCCAAGGGGCGGCAAGCGCAACGGCAAAGGCGGAAGAACCCCTTCGACTCG
Organism: Arthrobacter sp. SRS-W-1-2016; assembly: GCF_002009585.1. Classification (NCBI taxonomy): domain Bacteria; kingdom Bacillati; phylum Actinomycetota; class Actinomycetes; order Micrococcales; family Micrococcaceae; genus Arthrobacter; species Arthrobacter sp. SRS-W-1-2016. The sequence goes on from NZ_MTPV01000012.1 coordinate 4,214, forward strand.
AAGTCCGGCGGCTTTCCGAGCAAGTGGAACGGCTCGCCGCCCTCCTCGAGACAGAAGCCGTGGCGCCGTCGGATCATCCGCGTCCATAGCTGCTTTGGTCAAAAAGAAGAACGGCTGTGTCCGTTAAGACACAGCCGTCCTTGCCGTAAAGACCCCGGATCCCCGGGGCCGGACCCCCAAATTTTTCCTACACCCGCCGGCGCCCGCTAATCAACCTGAAGAGGAAGACGATAATCGCCAAGACGATCAGTATCGGGGCGATCCACAGAAGGAATCCCAGGGCCTTTACGGTTCCGCCAATGATAAAGAAAACGATCGCGATGACCGCGACGATTCCGAGGATGACATTCATGATGTACCTTCCGTTTCAGTCGTAAACATTCTGATGATTGCCTTTATCGTTGTGCAAACCTCAGCAACCTTACTGTAAGCATGCTTATTATTCTAATCCGGCAAGACCCTTTGACCCGATTGACGGCATAGGTGAGCGAGCGTCCGGCCAAACACCCGCATAGGTGAGCGAGCGTCCGGTTCTGCCAATCCGACGGCACTGTCGCCGCTGTGGACACCGTGGTACGTTCGGCATGATCAGGATGCTCAAGAGAGTCCTCATCCCTTCCGGCTCCTGGCGAAACTACTCAAAGCGGAGGCATACGATGACAACCTTGGTGATCTTCCATGAGGTCGACGACGTTGAGCACTGGCTGGGCTCACCGAAAAGGCAAGAGATCTTCGGACCCATGGGCTTCACGGTCCGCACGTTCGTGGATCCGGCAAAAACCAACCGGGTCGGGCTGATCGTCGAAGTCCCGGACATGGAAACGTTCCAACGCATGATGGAGTCCGATGCGGCGGCCGAGGCGATGAAATTCGACGGCGTGCGTCCGGAAACAATCGTGACGCTCGTCGAGTCCTAGATACGGCCTAGTCGCCGAAACCCCGGTACATGGTCCATTGCGGGCCGGCGGAACCGCCCAAGTACCTGCCCGCTTCGACAAAACCGGCCTTTGCGTAGGCAGCCTTGGCGGCGGGATTGCGTTCGTTGACGGAAAGCACGACGCCGGCCTGCCCGCCGCCCAGCCTCGCGGTCAGCTTCTGCGCTTCCCGGGCAGCGGCCGCAGCCGACAGGGCGCCCAGCCCCCTGCCTTGGTGCGGGTGGTCGATCAGGAACCCCCGCAAGAGCCAGGCCGAGTGGTCGTCGGGCCATCCAGCCAAGGTTGCGGCACACGCCTGCAAGGTGAAGACTCCTACGGCGGCACCGGCCGCTTCGATCACATACGGCAGGCGGCTTTCGTCCTCCAGACCCATGATCATCATCGTGAACGGGTCCCCGACGAAGTCTTCCTGTCCCGCAGCCAGTTCCATGGTGGCGACGTCGCCCAGCGTGACGGCGCGGGCGTCGTCGTCGAGGTCCTTCAGGGGAATGAGCCACACGGTTTCCGGCATCCTTCGAGCTTAGCCGTCGCAGAGCACTCCATGGCGCGGCTCAGGCCGGCGCTCACTGGCCGTAGAAGTCCTTCTCAAACACGGCCCGGGTCCGCCGGCTCAGGCGCAGATAGTCTTCTTCGAACACCGCGGCTTGCCCTGGAGCGTAACCACACCACCTGGCGACGGCCTCCAGATCCCTGCGGGAGGCCGGGAGGAGATCGGAAGCGCGCCCGGTGCAGATCACATTCGCGGAGCGGATTCGGCTCGCGAGGCGCCAGGCTTTGCGAAGCAACACGATGTCACCCTTGGCGATCAAATCCAACGACTCGATCGCGTCGAGGGCCTGGAGGGTGGATGTAGTCCGGAGTTGCGGCTGCTTCCCTGCATGTTGGAGTTGCAGCAGCTGCACAAGCCATTCGACATCGCTGAGTCCGCCCCTGCCGAGCTTGACGTGCCTGGCCGGGTCGGCGCCCCTGGGGAGCCTTTCCGACTCAACCCGTGCCTTCACGCGCCGGATCTCCCGCACATCCGTCTCAGGGAGCGATTCCGGGTAACGGATCGGGTTGATCAGCCGGACGAACTCCGCAGCCAATTCGTCGTTGCCTGCCATGGGTTGCGCCCGCAACAGCGCTTGTGCTTCCCAGATGAGTGACCAGCGACGGTAATACTCGGCGTATGACTCCAGGGACCGGACCATGGCCCCGTTCTTCCCCTCGGGGCGAAGATCGGCGTCGACGGCGAGGACCCGCTCGGCCAGGATGGCCGGTTTGAGGGGTTGGGTCAGCAAGGTGGAAATATGTCCCACAATGGCAAGGGCTTGTTGCTGGGCCTCGGCTTCACTCGCACCGGGAAGTGCGCGATGGACGTACATGACGTCCGCGTCCGAGCCGTAGCCAATCTCCCGCCCGCCCTGCCTGCCCATGGCAACGACGAGCACCTGTGTCTTGAGGGGTCCGTCGGAACCCACGATGGCCTCGGCGACATGCAGCGCGCCCAAAACGGCGGCCCGGTCGGCATCGGCCAATGCCGCGCCCACTGCGTCTTGCTCCAGGAGGCCCGCACTGTCCGCGATGGCTATCCGGAGGATTTCCCGGCGCCTGATGAGCCGGATCAGCCGCATCGCGTTCGCGGGATCGGCATGGCGCGACATCTTGGACTGGATTTCCTGCCACTGGGCTTCGAAGCTGAGCGGCAGGAGTTCCTTGTCGGCGCCAAGCCAGGCAACGGATTCCGGGGACACCTCCAGCAGATCGGCGATCAACCGTGAGTTGGAGAGCACATGGCAAAGCCGCTCAGCTGCCGCTTGGGAATCCCGGAGCATCCCGAGGTACCAGTGGGTGGTTCCGAGGGCTTCGCTGACGCGCCGGAAGGCGAGCAATCCGGCGTCGGGGTCTACGCCTTCGGCGAGCCAGCCGAGCAGGATGGGAAGCAGTTGCCGCTGCAGGGCGGCACGGCGGCTGACCCCCGCGGTGAGGGCCTCGATGTGGCGCATGGCGCCTTGCGGGTCGCGATAGCCGAGCGCCGCAAGCCTTCCTTGGGCGGCTTCGGGAGTGAGGCGGGCATCTTCGGTGCTCAACTTCGCGGCCGTGTTGAGGAGCGGCCGGTAGAAGATGCGGTCGTGCAGTTCTCGAACAGAGCGTTTTGTCTTCTGCCAGGTTTCGATCAGGGCGTCCGGATGTGGCCGCCCCGTGGAAAAGGGCCCCAGGACCGCCTTCGCAAGGAAACGGAGGGACTCTTGGCTCGTAGGCATGAGGTGGGTACGGCGCATCTGGAACAACTGGATGCGGTGCTCGAGAACGCGCAGGTAACGGTAGGCGGCGTCGAAGGCAGCGGCATCGACCCGTCCGATGTAGCCGCCCGCGGACAGCGCGGCTATCGCCGAGGTCGTATCCCGGCAGCGGAGCGTTTCGTCGGACTTTCCGTGGACGAGTTGCAGGAGCTGGACCGTGAACTCCACATCGCGCAGGCCACCGGGACCCAGCTTGATCTGGCGCTGTTCTTCCGCGGGCGCAATGTTGTTCGTCACCCTCCGGCGCATCGCCTGCACCGATTCCACGAAGCCTTCCCGCCCGGCCGAAGCCCACACGAGCGGCTGGACGGCTTTCTCGTAACGCGAACCCAGATCCCGGTCCCCTGCGATGGTCCGGGCCTTGAGGAGGGCCTGGAACTCCCAGCTTTCGGCCCACTTCGCGTAGTAACTCAGATGCGAAGGCAACGTCCGGACGAGGGGTCCCGATTTCCCCTCGGGCCTGAGGTTCGCGTCCACTTCCCACAAACCGGGTTCGGTCCCCGTGGACGAAATGGCGCGGGAGATCCCGGCGGCCAAGGCCGTCCCGATCGTCGCAGCCTCGGCGTCCTCCAGGTCCGGCGCCTCGATCACGTAGATGACGTCGACGTCGGAAATGTAGTTGAGCTCCCGGGCACCGCATTTGCCCATCCCGATGACGGCCAGCCCGACGCCGGCAATATCGGCGGGGTCGAAAGTCGCCGCGGCTTCTGCCCTGGCAACCGCCAACGCCGCTTCTATCGCCGCACCGGCGAGGTCGGCCAGTTCGGCGCCGACGGCGGGCATGAAGTCCTGGGGACTGGCTGCGCAAAGGTCCTTGATGGCCAGTTCGGTGAGCCCGCGCCGGTAAGCCGTCCGGAGGGCGGCATAGGCGGAGGCTCCCGTCGTCGCGGCAACGGGCCTGGGCGAGTTGGGATCTGCCTTCACCGAGCGGAGAAGCTTCCGCCGCAGCTCACCCGCATCGGCGGACAAAGGTTCCGGGCTGACGCGGACATCGAAGACGTCCAGGTGTTCCGGATGCCTGATCAGGAACTCCCCCAAGGCCTCGGATGCCCCCAGCAAGCGGTAAAGCGGCTCACTGCGATCCGGGTGCTCCCCCGCGAGCTGCCTGAGTGAGGGATGCTTCTCAATCAACCGGACGAGCGACTGGAGCGCGGTGTCAGGGTTCGCGCTCAGGTGCAGACCGGCAAAGATCGTTTCCTGGTCGATGCCGTCGAGTTCACGCGCGGCAAGGAAACGTTCACCTTTCTCGAGATCGCTGAATCCGGCCGAGATGAGCCGGCGGGCCAGGCTCACACTCACGGCTTAGAGAATGCCGAGATTGCGCTTGAGCTCGTAAGGCGTGACCTGGAGCCGGTAGTCCTGCCATTCCGCACGCTTGTTGCGCAGGAAGTGGTCAAAGACCTGTTCGCCGAGGATGTCAGCTACGAGTTCCGAATCCTCCATGGCGCGGATGGCATCGTGCAGGCTTGCCGGCAGCGGAGTGTGACCCATCGCCCTGCGCTCGGCCGAGGTCAGCGACCAGACGTCGTCTTCCGCGGCGGCCGGAAGGTCGTAGCCTCCCTCGATACCCTTGAGTCCTGCCCCGAGCAACACGGCGTAGGCGAGGTACGGGTTGGTGGCGGAGTCAATCCCGCGGTATTCGATCCGTGCGGACTGGCCCTTGCCCGGCTTGTACAGCGGGACGCGAACCAGGGCAGAACGGTTGTTGTGGCCCCAGCTCAGGTAGCTGGGCGCTTCGCCGCCGCCCCAGAGACGCTTGTACGAATTGACGAACTGGTTGGTGACGGCGGTGAATTCCGGAGCGTGGCGCAGGATGCCGGCGATGAACTGGCGTGCGGTCTTGGACAACTGGAATTCGGCGCCCGCTTCGTAGAAAGCGTTCGTGTCACCCTCGAACAGCGAGAAGTGCGTGTGCATGCCCGAGCCAGGGTGGTCGGTGAACGGCTTCGGCATGAACGTGGCGTAGGTGCCCTGCTGCAGGGCCACTTCCTTGATGACCGTGCGGAAAGTCATGATGTTGTCCGCCGTCTGGAGGGCGTCCGCGTACCGGAGATCGATCTCGTTCTGGCCGGGTCCACCCTCGTGGTGGCTGAACTCCACGGAGATTCCCACGGATTCAAGCATGGTGACGGCCGTGCGGCGGAAGTCCTGTGCCACGCCGCCCGGCACGTGGTCGAAGTAGCCGCCCTCGTCAACGGGAACAGGGACGCCGTTGGCATCGAGGTCCTGGGACTTGAGGAGGTAGAACTCGATCTCAGGATGCGTGTAGCAGGTGAAGCCCATGTCCGCTGCCTTGGCGAGGGTCCGCTTGAGCACGTTCCGGGGGTCGGCGGCCGACGGCTCGCCGTCGGGGGTCAGGATGTCGCAGAACATCCTCGAGGTCTGCTCGGTTTCACCGCGCCACGGCAGGATCTGGAAGGTGGAGGGGTCAGGCTGCGCCAGCATATCGGACTCGAAAACCCTCGCGAGGCCCTCGATCGCCGAGCCATCGAAACCCAGGCCTTCTTCGAAGGCGCCTTCCACTTCTGCCGGCGCAAGAGCCACCGATTTCAGGGAACCGACGACGTCGGTAAACCACAAGCGTACGAAGCGCACATCACGCTCTTCGATAGTTCGCAGAACGAACTCTTGCTGGCGGTCCATGGGGCCTCATTTCCGGGTCAACGTCCATGCCGCGGATTCGGAATTCGAAGCCGACGACAACTCAGCATTCACTCTACTAAGCATTGGCCCGGATTGGCTGCACCCTTGGTTCGCGTAACACAGCGTTTACAAATGTGAGGCTCCCCATGCGCCGGTGGCTAGGACGGCCGGTACCGCATACGCTCTATTCATGGCCCCAAGCAACAGTTCCGATTCCAGCATGCCCGCCGAAATTCCTGCTCCTTACGGAACGGGACCTGCCGCTGCAGGTTCCGGGGCTTCAGCGGATGCTTCGACGCCGAAGCCCGCCGCAAGGATCCGCACCCATCACCTTCAACAGGCCAAGGCCAAGGGTGAGCGCTTTGCGATGTTGACTGCCTACGAGCAGTACACGGCAGAGATTTTCGACCAGGCCGGCATCGAGGTCCTGCTGATCGGCGATTCGGCTTCCAATAACGTCTTCGGGAACGAAACCAGCCTCCCCGTGACTGTCGACGAACTCCTCCCCTTGTGCCGCGCGGTGGCTCGATCCGCCAAGCGTGCCTTGGTAGTGGCCGATCTGCCCTTTGGCAGCTACGAAGTGTCACCCGAGCAGGCAGTGGCAACAGGCGTCCGCTTCCTGAAGGAAGGCTTGGCGCACGCTGTCAAGATCGAAGGCGGCGCGTTCTACGCCGGAACGGTGCGGGCCATGGTCCAGGCCGGCATTCCCGTCATGGCACACATCGGCTTCACTCCGCAGAGCGAACACTCACTGGGCGGCTACCGCGTCCAGGGCCGGGGCGAAGACTCCTCGCGCCTGGTCGAAGACGCCGTTGCCCTTGCAAATGCCGGAGCATTCTGTGTGCTCATGGAGATGGTCCCCGCGGACACGGCTGCCGCCGTCGACGCCGCGATCGAGGTTCCCACCATCGGCATCGGCGCAGGCAACGCGACCACGGGACAGGTTCTGGTGTGGCAGGACATGGCCGGGCTCCGCGGCGGCAAGATGGCCAAGTTCGTCAAGCAATATGCGGACCTGCGCACCACGCTGAGCGACGCTGCGAAGGCCTACGCCGACGACGTCAGGTCCGGCCAGTTTCCCGGCCCGGAGCACTCTTTCTAGGACCGGAACCGGCCCTCGTCGCCGCTAGTCCTCGTCGTCTTTGTCCCAGGCTTCGTTGCGGGCCTTGACCTTTTCGAGCGCGTGCTCCGCTTCTTCCCGGGTCTTGTAGGGACCGATCAGCTGGGACCAGTCGGACATCGCGTCCTCTTCGATTTGGTGCGTCTGAACGTTGTACCAGAACTCCGCCACTGTTTCTCCTTTGCGATTCCCGCCGTAACCCCGGCGGGCCGATTGCCCGTCGAACGGGCCGATATTTAGCTACTTAGTTACTTGCGTCTCGTGCGTCCCTTATATGATCAATCTATGCCTTCTCCCGCTCTGACCGCACCCATCGGCACGCTCACCCGTGGAACCGTCAGCCCGCAGCTGCCCGTACCGGCGTCCATCCCGCGCCCGGAGTATGTCGGCAAGCCAGGACCCGCGAAGTTCACCGGGTCGGAGGTCAAATCGGCGGAAACCATCGAGAAGATCCGCATCGCCAGCAAAATCGCGGCGCAGGCGATCGTCGAGGTCGGCAAGCACATCGAGCCTGGCATCACAACGGACCAGTTGGACCGGATCGGCCACGAGTTCATTCTGGACCACCACGCCTACCCGTCGACTCTTGGCTACCGCGGCTTCCCCAAGTCCCTGTGCTCCTCGCTCAACGAGGTCATCTGCCACGGCATTCCGGACAGCACCGTCGTGCAAGACGGCGACATCCTGAACATCGACATCACGGCCTACATCAACGGAGTCCACGGCGACACGAACTACACCTTCCTGGTGGGCGACGTCGACGACGAGTCCCGGCTGCTGGTTGAACGCACCCAGGAGTCGCTCAACCGGGCCATCAAGGCCGTAGCCCCCGGCCGCGAAATCAACGTGATCGGCCGGGCCATCCAGTCATACGCGAAACGCTTCGGCTACGGCGTGGTCCGTGACTTCACGGGCCATGGCGTCGGCGAGGCGTTCCACACGGGCCTGATCATCCCCCACTACGACGCCGCACCGGCCTACAACACCGTGATCGAAGCCGGCATGGTGTTCACCATTGAGCCCATGCTCACCCTCGGAACGATCGAGTGGGACATGTGGCCCGATGATTGGACGGTAGTCACCCGCGACCACAAGCGGACCGCGCAATTCGAACACACCCTGTTGGTCACCGAGACCGGCGCCGAAATCCTGACTCTTCCTTAAGCTCTCCGGAAGGTCACCTGCAGCCGTTCGTGCTGCGACCTGCCCACCCCTCCTGCCATGAACGGAAACGCATTGACCAAGAAGGATGAGAAGATCCACAAGAACGGCCCGCTGATCGGCATCGACGTCGGAGGCACCGGCATCAAGGGCGGCATCGTCGACCTCAAGAAGGGCAAGCTGCTCGGGGACCGCCTCCGTATTCCGACGCCGCAGCCCGCCACACCCGAAGCTGTCGCCGAAGTGATCGCACAGATCGTCGAGGAGTTGTCGGCACGCGAGGATGCTCCGGCCCAGGGTTCGCCCGTGGGAGTCACCTTCCCCGGAATCATTCAGCATGGCGTGGTCCGCTCCGCCGCGAATGTGGACAAGTCCTGGCTCGACACCGACATTGATTCACTGCTCACCAAGCGTCTGGACCGTCCCGTCGAGGTCATCAACGACGCCGATGCAGCCGGACTCGCCGAAGCCCGCTACGGCGCAGGCGAAGGGGTCGACGGCACGGTCCTGGTGATCACGCTCGGTACGGGCATCGGCTCGGCCTTCATCTTCAACGGGCACCTGGTTCCCAATGCCGAGCTCGGCCACCTCGAGGTGGACGGCCACGACGCCGAAACGAAGGCATCCGCCGTCGCGCGCGAACGGGACGGCTTGAGCTGGGAAGAATACAGCGTGCTCCTGCAGCGCTATCTCTCCCACGTCGAGTTCCTGTTCTCCCCGGAACTCTTCATCATCGGCGGCGGCATTTCGAAGCGCTCGGACGAATACTTCCCCCACTTGGATCTGCGGACCCGCATCGTGACGGCGGAACTGAAGAACGACGCCGGGATCGTGGGGGCCGCGCTCGACGTCGCCCTCCACCACAAGCTGGCCAAGTAGGGTGGTGCCGGTGGTGGCTGCGGCTTCCCCTCCGCTGCCACCACCGGAGCTAAATGGGGCTCTTCTCGGAGCTCTTGCCCTTGGCGCTCTTCGCTGCATTCTCCGCCGCGGCGCTTTCGGCCTCGTGTCGGAGCAGCGCAATGGCTGATTCGAAGTCCTCAAGCGATTCGAAGGCCTGATAGACGCTGGCAAAACGAAGGTAGGCGACTTCGTCCAGTTTCTGGAGTGGCCCAAGGATCGCCAAGCCGACCTCGTGGGCGTCGATTTCCGCCGCACCGGAAGATCGGATGTTCTCCTCGACTTCCTGGGCGAGCATCGCAAGGTCGTCCTCAGTCACGGGACGGCCCTGGCAGGCCTTGCGAACGCCGTTGATGATCTTGATCCGGCTGAAGGGCTCTCCCACGCCTGAGCGTTTGATGACGGAAAGGCTGGTGGTTTCCACGGTGGTGAAACGGCGTCCGCACTCGGGGCACTGGCGCCGGCGGCGGATGGCTGAGCCGTCGTCGGCCATCCGGCTGTCCACGACGCGGGAGTCGGGGTTTCGGCAGAACGGACAATACACGCTGGGCCTCCCCGCTTCGGTTCCGGCACGCTGTCCGCCCGGCGTGTACCGGGAACGCAAAAGGTGCCGGAAGTTTGACTTCCGGCACCAGTTTACGGCTACATGAGTCCTAATGACAACACTGTAATTACTATATGTAGTGGTTGTGACCCATACATGTAGTGGTTTAGGCCCCCGCGAAACGAATCTTGACCGCGTCGCCGTGGCCAGGAAGGTCCTCGGCATCCGCGAGGCTCACGATGTGCTTGCTGACCTGTTCCAAGGCAGCCTTGTCGTAGTTGATCACTTGGACGGCACGCAGGAATGTTGTCACGTTCAGGCCGGAAGAGAAGGCTGCGGTGCCGCTCGTGGGCAAGACGTGGTTGGAGCCGGCACAGTAGTCTCCGAGGCTGACCGGGCTGTAGTCCCCCACGAAAATCGCCCCGGCGTTGCGGATCCGCGCGGCGACCGCGGCTGCGTCCGCCGTCATGATTTCCAAGTGCTCGGCCGCGTACGCATCGCAGACGGAGATGCCCTGCTTGAGGTCGTCTACCAGCACCACGCCCGACTGCGGGCCCGACAATGCCGTGGTAACCCGCTCGCCGTGCTTCGTAGTTCCGGCCTGCAGCGCCAGTTCCCGCTGCACCGCCGAGGCGAGTTCCTCCGAGTCGGTGATCAGGACGGACGCCGCCTTGGGGTCGTGCTCGGCCTGGCTGATGAGGTCGGCGGCGACGAGCGCGGGCCGGGCCGAAGCGTCGGCCAAGATGGCGATCTCGGTGGTGCCGGCCTCGGAGTCGATCCCCACGACGCCTTTCACAAGCCGCTTGGCGGTGGCCACGAAGATGTTTCCAGGGCCGGTCACGACGTCCACGGGCTCGATGGGCTGGTCCTCGCCGGTCCCGGGGATGCCGTACGCGAAGGATACGATCGCCTGCGCACCCCCGATGGCGTAGACCTCGTCGATTCCCAGCAGGGCGGCCGCGGCCAGGATGGTGGGGTGGGGCAAGCCGCCAAAGTCCTTCTGGGGCGGGGAAGCCAACGCGATCGAGGCGACGCCGGCAGCCAGCGCCGGAACAACGTTCATGATCACCGAGGACGGGTAGACGGCCAGTCCGCCCGGAACGTACAGTCCCACTCGCCCCACCGGTACCCAGTTCTGGCTCACGACGGCGCCGTCCCCCAGTTCCACATCGACGTTCGCCGGCCGCTGGCCGTCCGCAAAGCGCCGGGCACGCCTGATGGATTCCTCCAGGGCCGCCCGGACGGACGGGTCGAGGTTTTCAAGGGCTTCGGCAAGGGCCGTGGCAGGTACTCGGGGGTGGGATTGTTCCACGCCGTCGAACGCCAACGCGAACTCACCCAGGGCTTCGAAGCCGCGGGAGCGGACCGCCGCAATGATGTCCAAGACCTTTTGCTCGGCGTCCGCCATGGTCTGATGCTTCGCCCGGGGCACCACCGCCCGCAGTTCCGCCAAGGTCAGGGACCGTCCGCGCAAGTCAATGCGGCGGAAGTCCAGGGGCTGGGAAGCGGTGTCGGCAGGGTTCTCCGGAGAAATGGTCACCAGATCATTTTACGGGGCGAGCGGCGGTGCCTCGGGCTGCTTTCCCATCAAGCCGAAAAGAGTAAGGAGGAAGGTCACGAGGGCGGTTGCTCCCGGCCACAGCAAGAGTGCCGACGCCGCCCGCAATGAGAAGCCTTCACCCCCGCTTGAGGCTGGACCCCACCACTGCGCGGCCAACAGGCCCACCTGCCAGGCCACGAGTGCCCCCACGGCGCCACCCAGGACCGCCAGGAACGTGCGAATGCCGTGCCCCGGTTTCCGGACCTTGCTGTCGAGCAGGACTGCCGTGAAGCAGCCGGAAAGCAACAGCAGCCCGGCCAGGACCAGGTCCCTCGGAAGCCTGCCGGCCGAGGCTGTCGGATCGGCGAGGGCGGGATTTCCGGAGATCACGTTCAGGCCACCCGGAGCCAACAGCCACCACACCAGGCCAAGCCCAAGCCCGGAGGCGGCAGGCACGGCGAGCCATAGCCACAATTTGCGGTCCCGACTGCCGGTGTCCGTGCCGGTGTCCGGATCCGTGTCCCGCGCGGGACCGGAGTCGAGAAGGTTCGATGTTGGCTTGGTCATGACACAAACATTAACAAACGTTTCTGGATGCTCAACAAGCAAGCGCCCCGGCGGGCAGCGGAATACGCTGAATCCACCAGCGTTATTACCAATAGCTCACTCAGGAGATCGGCAAAGTGGCTTCGGACAATTCGGCTTTTGAAGGAACATTCAAACAAATGTTCCGCCGGCATGCCGCCGGGGTGGCCATCATCACTGCCGACCTCAACGGCAAGCCTTTCGGCTTCACCGCGACGTCTGTGGCTTCGCTGTCCGCCGAGCCGCCACGTTTCACCTTCAACATGTCCCGCAGTTCCAGCTCCTGGCCGGCCGTGGCGAATTCGACGTATATCGGACTGCACATGCTCGGCCTCGAGAACCAGGCCCTCGCAGACCGTTTCGCCCGCACCCAGGAACGGTTTGAAGGAGACCACTGGGAACCAGGCCCCTTCGATGTCCCCATCCTGAAGAACGTGGCCGGCTGGTTGATCGGCAAGATCCAGATGCGCCTGTCCTTCGAAAACAACGCGATCGTCGTGGTGGAGGTTGTCGACGGGCTTGTCGGCGAGGATGACACCCCGCTGCTGTACCACTCGGGCTCCTACGGCCAGCCGGTCCCGCTCGACTATGAGATCTAGTTAGCTGTCCAGGCAGGTCGGGCCGAGCAGTACCTTGAGGTCGCCGAAAAGCGACGGTGTGGGGTTCACGCGCAAGTGCACCGGCAGGCCCATGACCTCGACCTTGGAGTCGCCCTGCAGGTGGAGCCTGACCTCGGAGTTTCCCCGGTGCGTTGTCAGGACATCGCGAAGATCGGTGACGACGGCCTCGGTTGCCTTGTAGGTGGGCATCGTGATGACCAACGGGCCGCTGGTACCCTCGCTGAGGTCCGGAACCGAAAGCTCCATGCAGTTCAAGGTGACCGCACCGTCGTCGCGCCGCTGCAAGCGCCCCTTGACCACGACGATCAGGTCCTCCGCAAGGACCGAAGCGATGGGGCCGTAGACCTGGCCGAAGAACATGACCTCGATGGAGGCGCCAAGGTCTTCGATCTCGGCCCGCGCGTAGGCGTTGCCGCTTGCTTTGGCGATCCTGCGGCTGAGCGAGGTGATCATGCCCGCGATGGTGACGATGGCGCCGTCGTGCGGTCCGTCTTCTCCCAGGATCGAGGTGATCGACTGCTCGGCATGCTGGCTCAGCACGCCCTCAAGCCCTTGCAGGGGGTGGTCGGAGACATATAGCCCAAGCATGTCCCGCTCGAAAGCGAGCTTGTCCTTCTTCTCCCATTCCGGCAGGTCCGGGATCTCGGTACTCAAGGACGCTTGCGGCTCCTGGTCCTCGAATCCGGCGAAGAGATCGAACTGGCCGATCGCCTCATTGCGCTTGAGCGTGATGACCGAATCGATCGCTTCTTCGTGGACCATGGCCAATGCACGGCGGTGATGGCCGAGCGAGTCGAAGGCGCCGGCCTTGATGAGGGACTCGATGGTGCGCTTGTTGCAGACGACCGCCGGAACCTTCATGAGGAAGTCCTTGAAGGAGGTGTAGTTGCCTTCGCTCCCCCGGGCGGCCACCATGGCTTCCACCACGTTGACGCCGACGTTGCGGATGGCCCCCATCCCGAAGCGGATGTCTGTTCCCACAGGGGTGAAGTTGAGGCTTGACTCGTTGACGTCCGGCGGCAGGACCGTAATGCCCATGCGCCGGCATTCATTGAGATAGATGGCCGATTTGTCCTTGTCGTCGCCCACGGACGTGAGCAGGGCCGCCATGTATTCCGGAGCGTAGTGGGCCTTCAGGTACGCAGTCCAGTAGGAGATGACCCCGTATGCGGCGGAGTGGGCCTTGTTGAAGGCGTAGTCGGAGAACGGGAGCAGGATGTCCCACAAGGTCTTGACGGCATCCATGGAGTAGCCGTTGTCCTGCATGCCCTGGGAGAAGCCGGCGAACTGCTTGTCCAGTTCGGATTTCTTCTTCTTGCCCATGGCGCGCCGGAGGATATCGGCCTGGCCCAGCGAGTAGCCGGCCAGCTTCTGGGCTACGGCCATGACCTGCTCCTGGTACACGATCAGGCCATACGTTCCGCCGAGGATTTCGGATAGGGGTTCCTCGAGTTCCGGATGGATCGGGATGACCTCCTGGATCTTGTTCTTGCGGAGCGCGTAGTCGGTGTGCGCGTTGGCGCCCATGGGACCGGGCCGGTACAGCGCCAACACGGCGGAGATGTCTTCGAAGTTGTCAGGCTTCATGAGCTTGAGCAGGGACCGCATGGGCCCGCCGTCGAGCTGGAAAACGCCCAACGTGTCGCCGCGCGCCAGCAACTCGTACGACGCCGGATCGTCCAACGCCAGGTGCTCGAGATCCAGGTCGATGCCGCGGTTCATCTTGATGTTTTCCAGGGCGTCGGAAATGATCGTCAGGTTCCTCAGGCCGAGGAAGTCCATCTTGATCAGGCCAAGGCCTTCGGACGTCGGGTAGTCGAACTGGGTGATGACCTGGCCGTCCTGGATGCGGCGCATGACAGGAATGACGTCGATGATGGGGTCCGAGGACATGATGACGCCTGCGGCGTGCACACCCCACTGCCGCTTCAGCCCCTCGATGCCCAGCGCGGTCTCGAAGACCTTGGCGGCCTCCGGGTCCGTGCTGATGAGCTGGCGGAAGTCTCCCGCCTCCCCATATCGCTTGGCCTCCGGGTTCTGGATGTCCGCCAGCGGGATGTCCTTGGCCATCACCGCCGGCGGCAGGGCCTTGGTGAGCTGCTCGCCCATGCTGAACGGGTAGCCGAGCACGCGCGAGGAGTCCTTGAGCGCCTGCTTGGTCTTGATGGTGCCGTAGGTGACGATCATGGCCACGCGCTCGTCGCCGTACTTCCGGGTGACGTAGTCGATGACCTCGGAGCGGCGCCGATCATCGAAGTCGACGTCGAAGTCGGGCATGGACACGCGGTCCGGGTTGAGGAAGCGCTCGAAGATCAGACCGTGTGCCAGGGGGTCAAGGTCGGTGATGCGCATGGCATACGCCACCATGGAACCCGCACCCGAGCCACGGCCCGGACCCACCCGGATCCCGTTGTTCTTGGCCCAGTTGATGAAGTCGGCCACCACGAGGAAGTAACCGGGGAAGCCCATGGACGTGATGACGTCAAGCTCATAGTCGGCTTGCTTGCGCACCTTGTCCGGGACGCCGTCCGGGTAGCGGTAATCGAGTCCCGTGGCTACTTCCTTGACGAGCCAGGAGGTCTCGTCCTCCCCGGGAGGACAAGGGAACCGCGGCATGTAGTTCGCGCCTGTGTTGAAGGACACTTCGCAGCGCTCTGCGATCAGCAGGGTGTTGTCGCAGGCTTCAGGATGGTCACGGAAGAGCTCGCGCATCTCCTGCGGCGACTTCAGGTAGTAGCCGCTGCCGGAGAAAGCGAATCGCGAGCCGCCGTTGTCATAGGTGGGCTCAAGCAGCGTGGAGCCCGACTGGATCGCCAACAAAGCCTCGTGGGCCTTCGCGTCATGCTCATGCGTGTAGTGGAGGTCATTGGTGGCCACGAGCGGAAGCTTCAGTTCCTTCGCCAGACGCAGCAGGTCGCCAGTGACCCGCCGCTCGATGTCCAGGCCGTGGTCCATCAGTTCGCAGAAGTAGTTTTCCGCACCGAAGATGTCCCGGAATTCGGAAGCCGCAGCCAGCGCCTCCCGGTATTGCCCCAGCCGAAGGCGGGTCTGGACTTCACCGGAAGGGCAGCCGGTGGTGGCGATCAGGCCTTCGGAATAGGTGTTGAGCAACTCCCGGTCGAGGCGTGGCCATTTACCGAACACGGAGTCGAGGGAAGCAATCGAGGATGCCCGGAACAGATTGCGCATGCCGACGTTGTTGTAGCTCAACAACGTCATATGGGTGTAGGAACCACCACCGGAGACGTCATCCTTGCGCTGGCTCTCCTCGCCCCAACGGACGCGCTCCTTGTCGCCGCGCGCCGTGCCGGGGGTGACATAGGCTTCGACGCCGATGATCGGCTTGATGCCTTTGTCCGTGGCCTTCTTCCAGAAATCGAAGGCCCCGAACAAGTAACCGTGGTCCGTGGTCGCCAGCGCCGGCATCCCCAGCCGCTCGGTCTCATCGAACAGCTCGGTGAGACGGGCCGCACCATCCAGCATGGAATATTCGGTGTGGGTGTGCAGATGGACGAACGAGTCATTGCTGGAAGTCACCACGACAGTCTACCCGCCAGGGATCCCGCAGGTGGAGTGGCGCGCTGGAAGCGTGGATCGCGCTACGCGTTGCCGCTTTCAAGGAGTTCCAGGGCGTACCGCAGGTCCGCCGGATACTCGCTGGTGACTTCCACCCATTCGCCCGTCCGGGGGTGGTTGAAGCCAAGCCGCCGTGCGTGCAGCCACTGCCGGGTAAGTCCCAGGTTGGCAGCCAATCGCGGGTCGGCTCCATAGGTCAGGTCGCCCGCGCAGGGGTGCCTGAGGGCAGAAAAGTGGACCCGGATCTGGTGGGTCCTGCCCGTCTCGAGGTGAATCTCCACGAGGGTCGCCTTGCCATAGGCCTCGAGGACTTCGTAGTGCGTCACCGAGGGACGGCCGTCCTCGATCACCGCAAATCGCCAATCATGCCCAGGGTGGCGCCCGATGGGCGCGTCGATGGTGCCCTCGAGCGGGTCCGGCAGCCCCTGGACCACTGCGTGGTACACCTTGTCGACGGTGCGCTCCTTGAAGGCCCGCTTGAGTACCGTGTACGCGTGTTCGCTCTTTGCCACGATCATGACGCCGGAGGTTCCGACGTCGAGACGGTGGACGATGCCGGCACGCTCAGGCGCGCCGGACGTCGAAATCCGGTATCCCGCACCCGCGAGACCGCCAACCACGGTGGGGCCCACCCAACCCGGCGACGGGTGCGCAGCCACGCCAACAGGCTTGTCGATGACGACAAAGTCGTCATCGTCCAACAGGATATTCAGGCCTTCCACGACTTCCTCCACGACTTCCAAGGGATCCCGGCGTTCGGGAACGGTGACTTCCAACACGGAACCGGCAACGAGCTTCGCCGATTTTCCCACCGTGCCGGCGGAACCGGTCACGTTGCCCTCGGCGATCAGCAAAGCAGCCGCGGATCGGGAAATATCCATGAGTTTCGCCAAGCCCGCGTCGGCCCTGGCCCCGCCCAATTCTTCCGGCACCACGAAGTGCTCAGACATCGCCCGGAGCCTCTTCTTCCGGCGGGCCGGACGTTGCCGGCGCGGAATCGGCGGAGTCATGACGGGAACCGTCGAGTCCGATCCCCCGTATGGTCAGCAGGCAGATGATCACGACGCCGGAAACCACTGCCGAGTCGGCGATGTTGAAGATGGCAAAGTTGGGCAACTGGATGAAGTCCACCACGTGGCCCATGGCAAAGGAGGGTTCGCGGAACAGCCGATCTGTCAGGTTGCCGAGTGCGCCGCCCAGCAGCAGGCCAAGTGCCAGGGACCACCAGGCCGAGCCCAACCGGCGCACTTGGAACAGGATCACCACTGAAACGGCCGCCATCACGATGGTGAACACCCATGTGACGTTTTCACCGATGGAGAACGCGGCACCGGAGTTTCGGATGTAGTACCAATGCAGGAGCGGAGGAAGGACGGGGATCCGCTCGCCTTCGACCATGGTGCTGGTGACCCAGAGTTTGGTCAGTTGGTCGAAGGCGTAGGCGAACACGGCGAAGCCTGCAAAGACCCAAAGCAGTGCGGGACGCCACGTGTGGGCTTTGATGCGGACCGGCTCCGTGGTGCCGTCAGTTTGTTCGTCGCTCATAGTACTTTCATTCGGTAACTGTGGCTTCTGGCGCCTTAACAGGCGAAAGCCGGTGGCCGAGGAATCCCCAGCCACCGGCTTTCAGAATACTTGCTAGACCTCTGCGGCGGCTTCGCCGACCTCGGGGGCCGCAACTGAGCCGCGGGCATCCAGGTCACGCAGCTGGCCTTCGATGTAGGCCTTCAGGCGGGAGCGGTAGTCGCGCTCGAAGCCGCGGAGCTGCTCCACCTTGCGTTCGAGGACGCTGCGCTGCTGCTCGAGGGCACCGAGGATCTTGCGGGACTTGTCCTGGGCGTCGTTGACGAGGCTGGAGGCTTCGATCTGCGCCTCGGCGATGATCTTTTCCTTCTGCTGCTCGCCATCGGCCACGTGCTTGTCGTGCATCTGCTGCGCCATGGCCAGCAGGCCGGCTGCGGACTCAGCCGAAGGAGAACCAGCCGAAGGTGCGGCCGGGGCAGGAGCAGCGGCAACGGCCGGCTCCTTCTTCTTCTCGGCTTCGGCAGCCTTGGCTTCGGCTTCCGCCTTGGCCTGGGCGTCCTTGTCGGCCTTCACCGGCGCGGGCACCTTCTCGACCACGGGTGCCGATGCTGCGCTGGCCGGGACCGCGTTTCCGCCTTCGCCGAGCTTCTTGCGCAGCTCGTCGTTCTCCTGGTTCAAGCGCCTCAGCTCGACGACGATTTCGTCGAGAAAGTCGTCGACCTCGTCCTGGTCGTAGCCTTCGCGGAACTTGGTCGGCTGAAAGCGCTTGTTGACAACGTCTTCTGGCGTCAAAGCCATCTGGTCACCTCGTTGGTCTAGTTAGTCAGTAGGCCTTCCGGCCGTTCAAAACTACGGTACCTAAATATCATCTGATTCCCCCAATTCAACACCATCGTGTTGGGTCGGAGGATTTGCAGTCCACAAGCCGAAGAAATCAGATCGACGGCACATGGACTGCGGAAGAGCTACGCCAGCGAGTAGACGAATCCCATCGCGATGCTGACGACAATAAACACGATCAAAAATGCCAGGTCAAGGGATACCCCGCCAAGCTGCAGCGGCGGGATCAGCCGGCGGATCCGCTTCAGGGGCGGATCAGTCACCGAATAGACCACATGCGCGGCCACCAGCGCAGCGCCACGGGGGCGCCACTGGCGCGCAAACATCTGCACCAGATCAAAAACGAGCCTGATGATGAGGGTGACCAGGAACAGCAGCAATGCAATGTACAAAAGGCCGAAAACTATGCCCACGGGTTAGCTCAGATCTCCTAGTTCGCCACTTTTCTCGGTCAGTCCCTCTATTGCAACACAGATGCCAGGCAGATCGCTCTGCCTGGCATCCGTGATGACTTTGCTAGCTCTGGTTGAAGAACGTTGCTTGGGCTTCGCTGACCTTCTTGTCGTCGCCAAGAACTTCGACGTACGACGGCGACAACAGGAAAACCTTGCTGGTAACGCGCTCGATGCTGCCATGGAGTCCGAAGACCAGCCCGGCGGAGAAGTCAACAAGGCGCTTGGCATCTCCCTCACCCATGTCGGTGACATTCATGATCACGGGGATGCCGTCCCGGAAACTTTCGCCGATGATCTTGGCGTCGTTGTAGGAGCGGGGGTGGACGGTGGTGATCTGCCTCAGTCCGGAGGCGTCTTCGCGGCTCGATGCCGCACGCTTGATAGGTGTCACGGGTGCGCGGTATTCCTCTTCGGCGACAGGGGGGACTTCACGAACTACTTCACGTACAGGTGCAGGGGCGCGGCGCTCTTCACGATTGTGGTCGACAGACCGGTCCTCGTCCGTGTGCTGCACGTGCTGCTCAGACTCGTAGTGTTCATCGCCATCGGCGAGCCCAAGATAAACCATTGTCTTGCGCAGTGCGCCAGCCATGCTGGACTCCTATCGTGTCTGCAGTAGGCGGGCCGCCCATGACTTGACATAGCTGAAATCCCGGCCCGTCGCTTCCAATACTTTGACGCTACCCCACCCGCGGACGCGAACCGAGAATATCCGAGCCAATTCGCAGGTGTGTCGCGCCAAATTGCACGGCAGCTTCGAGGTCCTGGCTCATCCCGGCCGATATCCCCGCAGCGTCCGGATGCAGCTTCCGCAGATCCGTTGAAATGGCTGCGAGCTTCTCGAACGCCGCCTCCGGGGGCGCTCCGAGCGGCGCGACGGCCATCACGCCGGCCAGGCGCAGACCGGAAGCGGTGGCGATGGACCCGGCGAGGCGTTCGACGTCGGACGGGGCGGCGCCGCCGCGGTGGGCGCCGCCGTCGTGCTCAAGATTGACCTGGATGTAGCAATCAAGGTCCGGCCTGCCCGTCTCGGACTGTTGCCGCGCGACAGCCTTGGCCAAGGCCTCGGCGAGTTGAGGGCGGTCGATTGACTGCACGGAAAACGCGTACTTCGCCACGGACTTGGCCTTGTTGCTTTGCAGTTGACCGATGAAGTGCCAACGCACCGGGAGTCCGGCGAGCTCGGCGAACTTCGCGGATGCTTCCTGGTCCCGGTTTTCACCGACGTCCGTGACGCCAAGTGCCGCCAACCGGGCTACATCCGCCGCGGGATGGAACTTGCTGACGACTATCAGTTGCGGCTCTTCGCTTCGCCCGGCGGCGGTGGTTGCCGCGGATATCCGCCGGCGGACCACGGCTAGCCGTTCGCGCAGTTCAGCGGTCCGCGAGTCGTCCGGCCTGCTTTCCGCCGTTGGAAAAGCCTCACTCATGGGTCCACACCAAACCCGCGAAGCGGCCAGTCTGCTGACTGCGCCGGTAGGAGTAAAGCTTCGCGGTCTCCAGCGTGCACTCTCCCGAGTATTCGACCGTGACGCCGAGGGCTTTCAGCTGGGCACGCACACCGGCAGGCAGGTCCAGCGCGGGAGTGCCCCACGAGGTTGTCGACCAGGTTTCCGGGACAGCGGCAGCTACCTCGGACCGCAGCTCTTCGGGAACTTCGTAGCATTCGCCGCAGATGGAAGGTCCAACCCAGGCGCTGATGGTCGCGGCACCGCGGTCTCGCATATCCACCACGGTGGCGGAAACAATATCCGCAGCAACGCCGGGCCGCCCGGCGTGGACCACCGCAAGGACGGGGTCGGCTTCGTTGCGCACTTCGCCCAACAGGACGATGGGGACGCAGTCGGCCACCATCACCGCGAGGGGCTGCCCCCTGGACACCATGGCGTCGGCCGTCGGTCCGTCCCCGTGCGCGGAGATGAATTCGACGGCTTTCCCGTGGACCTGGTTCATGAATTGGAAACGGCGTTCGCCGAGCCCCGCTGCTGCTTCCAGCCGGGCCCGGCGCGCCATGACATCGTCAGGGTTGTCCGCCACGTGCAGTGCAAGGTTGCCCGCATCGTCATCGGAGAAGGCGACCGATATCCCCGGTCGTACTTCTTTTCGCCACCAAAACACTACTGGCTGACTCTCCTGGGTGGGTTTGAACGGACTGGCTACTTCAGGAAGTCCGGAACATCGAGGTCGTCGGTGCGGCTTCCCGAAAGGTCCGGTTCGACGACGGCCGGGAGGTCGACGTCGAAGCCCGAGTCGGCCGGCAAGGCCGACGGGCGCTGCTGGCCCCAGTTGCTCAAGCCGGAGGCCCCGACGCCGGCGGACACGTGCTGCGGCGCCGCATAGGCCGGGGCAGCCGACGGTGCGGGACGGTCCGGCGCCGCAGGGGCCTGGTGCTGGCCCGGCTGCTGGGCAGCGGACTGGTTCATTGACGGGGACGTCGCCTTGAGGTCGTCAAAACCGGCGGCGATGACCGTGACGCGTGCTTCGTCGCCCAGGGCGTCGTCGATGACGGCACCGAAAATGATGTTGGCCTCGGGGTGGGCCACTTCCTGCACGAGCCGCGCGGCCTCGTTGATTTCGAACAGACCCAAGTCGGAGCCGCCCTGGATGGAGAGCAGGACGCCGTGCGCACCGTCGATCGACGCTTCCAGGAGCGGCGAAGCGATGGCGAGCTCTGCCGCCTTGACCGCGCGGTCCTCGCCGCGGGCCGAGCCGATGCCCATCAGCGCGGAGCCCGCACCCTGCATGACCGACTTCACGTCGGCGAAGTCAAGGTTGATCAGGCCGGGAGTGGTGATGAGGTCGGTGATGCCCTGGACACCGGACAGGAGTACTTGGTCAGCGGAACGGAAAGCGTCCAGGACGGAGACGTTACGGTCGCTGATGGAGAGCAGACGGTCGTTCGGGATGACGATGAGGGTATCGACTTCGTCGCGCAGGGCGTCGATTCCGGCCTCGGCCGAACCGGCGCGCCGGCGGCCTTCGAAGGTGAAGGGCCGGGTGACGACGCCGATGGTCAGGGCACCGAGCGAGCGAGCGATCCGGGCCACAACGGGGGCGCCGCCGGTTCCGGTTCCGCCGCCTTCGCCTGCGGTGACGAACACCATGTCCGCTCCGCGGATGACCTCTTCGATCTCGTCGGCGTGGTCCTCGGCCGCCTGGCGTCCGACGTCGGGGTTGGCGCCGGCTCCCAGGCCTCGCGTGAGCTCGCGTCCGACGTCAAGCTTGACGTCCGCGTCGCTCATGAGGAGAGCCTGGGCATCGGTGTTGATGGCGATGAACTCGACGCCGCGGAGGCCGACTTCGATCATTCGGTTAACTGCATTCACGCCACCGCCGCCGATGCCGACGACCTTGATGACGGCCAAGTAATTCTGCGGTGCTGCCACGTTTCGTGCCCCTTGCTTGTGTCCTATAGCGAAACAGATCGAGTCCAACTTGAATTCTTGGACCTTAACCCTCTAGTTGAAGGTTATAGTTATGTCAAGTAACTCTTATGTGACGGTATGGGCTATGAATCCGACATTCAATGACCGCCTCCGCGTGTCGTGTGAAAGTCCGAAAAATAGCCCTGTGCGTCAGGCGAGATTACTTCGTGAAATGGCCTATTTGGTAAACGGATGCCTCGGCGTGCTGACATCGTAAACGTTCACAGGAACTTTTGGATTAACGGGAGCCTTGAGCAATGCCTCGAGGACGCGCGCCTTCAGCTCCTTCTCGTCCGCATTCCCCCAGACAACAGTCTTGCCGTCCGTCAGCTTGAGCTCGACGGCGTCCGGCGAGGTGGCCGACGCGCTGGCCATCTTCGCCAGAACATCCGCCGGCAGCGTCGCAAGTACAGCCGTGATCGCCCTGAAGAGACTCTGGTTGGCTCCCTGCCCGTCGATGAGGGGCAAGGCAACCGATGCGGGATCCGCGGTTGATCCAAGCTGGACGCCATCGACGTCAACCAGTGAATAGTTGTCACCGCTCTTGACCAGCGCCACGGGCACCCGCTCCACGACGTGGACCAAAAGTTCCGACGGCGGGCGGGCCTCCGTGCTGACGGAACGCACCTGGACGAGGGGTTTGAGCAGCGCGGCGATGTCGGCGTCGTTGATTTGCGGTAGGGGTTTCCCCTTCACCGGCTCAAGGGCCTTCTGGACGCTCCCTGCCTGGAGCAGCTTGGTGCCGTCGACAGTCACTGTGCGCACGGCGAACACCGGCGAGTAGACCGCCGCAACGATGATTCCGGCGACCAGCGCGACGACGATGGCCAACACCGTGAGCACCGTCCGCCGCCGCTTGCGTCCCTTGGGCTCCGGAAAGGCGAGCACATTGCTGTCCTTGACGCCCGCGGCTTCCGAAGGGCCTCCGGCGGGATCGTCGAGGCTGCGTTCTGCACTGACCACGCCGGGCTTGCCTGCCTGCGGCTTGAAAGTGGGTTTCCGGGTGTCAGCCACCCAACAACTCCACGATCCGGGGCCCGTAGGCCGTCACGTCGCCGGCTCCGACGGTCAGGACGATGTCGCCCTCGCCGGCCGCGGCGAGAACCGCGTCCAGTGCTTCCTGTCCGCCGGCCACGAGCCTGCCACTCTTCAGTCGGCCCGTGATCAAGGTACTCGTGACTCCGGGTATGGGATCCTCGCGGGCAGGATAGATGTCCAGCACGAGGGCCGTGTCCGCCTCGCCAAGCGCTTCCGCAAACTGCTCCGCGAATTCGCGGGTGCGCGAAAACAGGTGCGGCTGGAAAAGCACATGCACCTTGTTGCCGCCTGCCACCGAGCGGGCCGCCGCCAAGGCCGCCCGGACCTCCGTGGGGTGGTGGGCGTAGTCGTCGTAGACACGCACGCCCCTCCCCTCCCCCTTGAACTCGAATCGCCGCGAGGCTCCGGTGAAACGGCCGAGGGCGGCCGAGGCAGCTTCGGGCGCGACGCCGAGCTCGACGGCGACGGCGAACGCGGCCGCCGCATTCAAGGCGTTGTGCCGCCCGGGCACCTGGAGGTCAAGCGCGTACTCCTTTCCGTCGACAGAAACCCGGACATCGCCGGGTCCCCCGTCGTGGAGGCGGATATCGGCGTCCTTTGATGTCCCGTAGCTCAGCACCCGGGTATTGCCAGCTTCGCGGGTCCGTTCCGCGAGGGCCCGGGCACCCTCGTCGTCCGCGCAGGCAAAAAGGACCCCGTTGGCGGGCAGCAGCGCAGCGAAACTGTCGAAGGAGGCATGGACCGCCTCCGGCGTGCCGTAGTAGTCCAGGTGGTCGGCTTCGACGTTGGTGACGACGGCTATGAGGGGCCGGTAGTTCAGGAAGGAGCCGTCCGATTCGTCGGCTTCGGCAACGAAGATGTCCGAGGTGCCGTGCGCCGCGTTCACCCCGAGGGCGGGTACGTTGGCGCCGATGGCGAACGAGGGATCGAGGCCCGCTTCCTTGAGCAGGACAGCCACCATTGACGTCGTGGTGGACTTGCCATGCGTGCCGGCCACGGTCACCACCCGGTCCGTGCCCATGGTTGCGGCGAGGGCTTCCGAACGGTGCAGCACCGGCAGGCCGGCGGCCCGGGCCGCCTCCAGTTCCGGGTTGTCGGCTTTGATGGCCGAACCGGCGACGACGGTCTGTGCGTCCCCAAGGTTTTCCGCGGCGTAGCCAACTGCGATCCGTGCCCCGGCGGACCGGAGGTCATGCATGACGGGCAGGTCCTTCGCGTCCGAACCGCTCACGGGTACGCCCCGGGCCACCATGATGCGTGCGACGGCTGACATGCCCACGCCGCCGATGCCGATGAAGTGGACCCGGCCAAGGGAGCCAATGTCTGCGAGGGGCTGGGTCATTCGCTTACCGCTTCCAAGACGAGACCAGCCATCCGCTGATCAGCATTTCTGATGCCAAGTCCTTTTGCCTTGCTGGCCATGTCCTCGAGGCGGGCCTGATCCGTGAGCAAAGGAATCACCTCGGCTTTGAGCCATTCCGCGGTCAGTGCCCGGTCGTCGACCAGAAGCGCCGCCCCGGCCTTGACCAAGGCGGAGGCGTTCAGTGCCTGCTCGCCGTTTCCGATGGGCAGCGGAACGAATACCGCGGGGAGCCCGACGGCGGCAACCTCACTGACCGTTGCCGCGCCGGACCGGGCAAGGAGGACGTCCGCTGCCGCGTAGACATTCTCCATGCCGTCCACGTATTCCACCTGGTGGTAGCCGTCGGCCGCCAGGGGGGCGCCGTCGTCGTTGGTCACTGCCTTGCCCCGGCCGGTGATGTGCAGCGTCTGGATGCCGGCTTCCGCCAGAGCGGCGACCGCGCCGGCGATGGTGCGGTTGATGCTCTGGGCGCCGGAAGAACCGCCCGTCACGATGAGTGCGGGCTGTCCGGCGTCCAGGCCCAGGGACTGCCTGGCCTCCGCACGCCAGGCCTCACGGTCCAGACCGGCGATGGCCTTGCGCATGGGCATCCCCACGTGGCGGGCATGCCGCAGCCGGGTCTCGGGGAAGGCCACCCCGACATGCTTCGTGAACATGGCTCCCACCCGGTTGGCGAGCCCGGCGCGCGTGTTGGCCTCGTGGATGACGATGGGGATCCTCCGACGCCAGGCCGCGAGGTACATGGGAGTGCAGACGTAGCCGCCGACGCCGAGGAGGACGTCGGCGTGTGCGTCGTCCAGGATTCGTCCGGCTTGCTTGACCGCCGCCGCCAGCCTGCCGGGCAGTTTGAGCAGATCCGCGGAAGGCTTCCGGGGAAAGGGAACCCGATCGATCGTGGCCAACTCGTAGCCGGCGGCTGGAACGAGCCGCGTTTCCATGCCGTTGGGCGTGCCGACGGCAAGGATCCTGGCGTCCGGCCGCAGCGACGTGATCGCGTCGGCAATGGCGAGCAACGGGCTGATGTGTCCGGCGGTCCCGCCGCCGGCGAGGACCACGGAGAGGGGTTTAGGCTGGGAATCCTTGGTTTGGGAATTCATGGAGTGCTATGTACGCTTTCGTGCAGTTTTCGCAAGTCGCCAGCGCGGCTTGGAACGGCTGGCAGGAGCCATTTGGGCGCGGGCCAAAGACAACACTACGCCCACGCCGCATAGGGACATCACCAACGCTGAACCGCCATAGGAAATGAAAGGCAGGGGAACGCCGATCACCGGCAGCAGGCCGGCCACCATGGCCATGTTGATCGCGGCCTGACCAAGCATCCACGCCATGATTGAGCCGCCGAGCACGCGGGCGAACAAGTCTTCCTGGTGGCTGACAACCCGGTAGATGGCAACGGCAAGCAGCGCGAAAAGCACCAGGACCACGATGGTCCCCACGAGGCCGAGCTCCTCCCCGATGACAGCGAAGATGAAGTCGTTGTGGGCTTCGGGAATCCACTGGTATTTTTGCCGGCTCTGGCCAAGGCCAACTCCGAACCAGCTGCCTGAGGCAAGGGCGCTGAGCCCCTGTTCGCTCTGGAAGCCGATGTCACTCGCCCCCGCGCAGCTCTGCCCCATCCACGAGGTGATCCGGCACATCCGGTTTCCACTGGTCACCGCAAGTACCAGTGCCGCCGCAGCGGCAACACCCCCCGCCCCGGCGAAGAGCTTCAGGTTGACGCCGCCGAAAAACAGGCCGGCCGCCATGATCAACATGACCACCAACGACGTTCCAAGGTCGTGCCCCAGGACAATCAAGGTAATGATCACGCCGGAGACCGGAACGATCGGGATCAGTGCGTGCGTCCACTTGTCGAGGAGCTTGGCCTTGACGGAAAGGACCGTGGCCATCCAGAGCACCAGCGCGAACTTGGCGAATTCCGATGGCTGAAAGGTGAAGCCACCGATCTCGATCCAGTTCTGGTTGCCCAGCACGCGCTTGCCGATAATGAGGACCAGCACCAACAAGGCGCCGGCAAGAATGATCGAGGGCCACGCGAATCTCTTCAGCCACAGGACGTTGACCCGTGAAAGCACCAGCATCGCAACGATGCCGATGGCGGCGAACATGCCTTGCTTGGTGGCGATCGAATAGGGAGACTCGCCGGCCGCAATCGCTTCGACACTGGACGCCGAAAGGACCATGATGATCCCGATTGCCGTGAGCGCGAGCGATGCGCCGAGAATCAGGTAGTACGTGGACCCGTTCCTGGATTTGCCGCTTCCCTCAAGCGTTGACCAGAAACCAGCTATCCCGGAGCGAATGCGGAATAGCAGGGAGGCTCGGGCAACGCCGGCCGCGCCTCGAGCGGGGTCTGCGTTCCCGGCCCGGGTCCGCCCGGGACCGCTGCGCGTGGGCGTGCTGACCATTGTTACTCCTCGGTGGTCTGTGCCTGGCCTTCCACAAGCTCGCGCACTGCCCGGATGAAAGCATCGCCACGGTGAGCGTAGGAAGAGAACTGGTCCATGGAGGCAGCCGCCGGGGCCATCAGCACGGTATCGCCGGACTCGGCGATACCTGCTGCCGACTCGACAGCATGGGCCATCACGGTGTCGCCGAAGATCGGAGACGGTTCCGCGGCGGCACCAGCTGAATCGGCGGACTGCACCATTTCAGTGTCGCCCTTGGGCTGCCCGATTACGGGCACATCCGGCGCGTGTCGCTTGAGGGACGCTTCCAGGTCAGTGGTGTCCGAGCCGATCAGCACCACCGCCTTGAGCCTGGGCGCGTTGCTTTTGACCAGCTCGTCGTAGTTGACGCCCTTGGACAAACCGCCCGCAATCCAGACGACCTTGGTGAACGCCGCCAGTGCCGCCGACGCGGCGTGCGGATTGGTCGCCTTGGAGTCGTTGACCCAGAGCACGCCGTTCTGCTTGGCCACAGGCTGGATGCGGTGGTCTCCCGGAAGATAGTTCCTGAGCCCCTGGCGCACTGCGGACGGTTCGACGCCGTAGGCCCGCACCAGCGCGGCCGCGGCCAGCGCGTTGGCAACCATGTGGCGCGGCGCAGCGGGACCCAGATCAGCCATGGACGCAAGTTCCTCTGCCGAACTCTTGCGTTCTTCGATGAACGCGCGGTCCACCAGCAACCCCTCGACGACGCCGAGCATGCTGACGGCCGGCGTCAAGGTGGTGAAACCGATTGCCCGGCAACCTTCGACCACGTCCGCGTTTTCCACCATGCGTTCGGTCTCGATCTGTTCAGCGTTGTAGATGCACGCCTTCTGGGTGTTCTCGAAGATCCTTGCTTTGTCGGCAAGGTAGGACTCGTAGGAACCATGCCAGTCGACGTGGTCCTCGGCGACGTTGAGGCAGACGCTGGCCACCGGGGAAAGGGATTCGATCCAATGCAACTGGAAGCTGGAAAGCTCAACCGCGAAAGCGTCATACTCCACGGGGTCGCGGAGCGCGTCCAGGATGGGAGTGCCCACATTCCCCACGGCGATTGCTTTGAGCCCGGCTGCCTGCAGCATGGCTTCGGTCATGCCCACCGTCGTGGTCTTGCCGTTGGTGCCCGTGATCGTGAGCCAGTCCGCCGTCTTGCGGCCCTTGCGTTCGCGGACCCGCCACGCGAGTTCGACGTCGCCCCACACCGGCACGTGGGCCCGTTTGGCCGCTGCCAGGAGGGACTGGTCCGGCCGCCAGCCGGGAGACGTCACGACGAGTTCGGCCTTTTCACCGTCCACGCGGGGCAGCGTTGTGACGGCGTCCTGGCCAAGGAGGACGTCGGCTGCGCCGACGATCTTCAAGGTGTCAGCCTGGGCGAGGGCTTTTGCGCTGGTGGCGGCGTCAACCACCACCACCCGTGCGCCGAGTTCGATCAAGGTATCGGCGGCCGCGAAACCGGAGACGCCAATGCCTGTCACGACGACGCGCAGGCCCTTCCAGTCGGAATCCCAACTGACGAGGTTCCGGAGCCGATCATTCGCCGATGGCTTGGTTTGAGGACTTGCGCTCACAGCAGCACCACCCATTCAGCATAGAAAATACCCAGGCCCGCGGCCACGAACAGGCCGCAAAGAATCCAGAATCGGACAACCACCGTGATTTCGGCCCAGCCCTTGAGTTCGAAGTGATGCTGGAGGGGGGCCATCTTGAAGACCCGCTTGCCCTTGGTGACCTTGAAGTAGCCCACCTGGATGATGACCGACAGCGTGATGAGGACGAAGAGTCCGCCGATGATGCCCAGGAGGAGTTCGGTGCGGGAGAGGATCGCAAACCCGGCCACTGCGCCGCCGATGGCCAGGGAACCGGTGTCTCCCATGAAGATCTTCGCCGGAGACGTGTTCCACCACAGGAAGCCCACCAGGGCGGCACTGCAAATGGCCGCCAAGAGCGCCAGGTCGAGCGGGTCGCGGACCGAATAGCAGCCGCTGCCTGCCTCGCGGGGTGAACCGCAGGCCTGGTTGTTCTGCCAGATCCCCATGAGCGTGTAGGCCCCGAAGACCATGATGGAGGCACCGGCCGCAAGGCCGTCCAGCCCGTCCGTGAGGTTGACGCCGTTGGTTGCGGCAGTGACGATCAGGTTCGACCAGATGACGAACAGGATGGCCCCGAGGACCGTCCCCCCAAAGGCCAGGTTCAGCCAGGGAATGTCCCGCACGAGGGAAATGTGCGTGGAGGCCGGCGTGATTCCCTGCGAGTCGGGGAAGTTCAGGACCAGCACTGCGAAGACAATGCCGACGAAGGCCTGGAGGATCAACTTGGCTTTGGCATTGAGTCCGAGGCTGCGTTGCTTGGAGATCTTGATGAAATCGTCGAGGAAGCCCACGAATCCCATCCCGACCATGAGGAACAGCAAGAGCAGGCCCGAAGCCGACGGGCCCGCTGATCGTGGATTCATCATCCACATGATCAGGTGGGTCAACCCATAGCTGATGAGCACTGCGGCCACGACGACGGTACCGCCCATGGTGGGAGTACCGCGCTTGGTGTGGTGGGACGTGGGTCCGTCGTCGCGGATGAACTGGCCGTAGCCCTTGGTGACGAGGAAACGGATGAAGAGTGGCGTACCGACCAAAGCCACCAGGAGGGCGACGCCCGCGCCGATCAACAGTGCAATCACAGCAGCTCGTTCCCTTCATTTGCGGCAGTTGTAGCCGCGGTGTTCGCACTCGTTCCGGCCTGTGGGGGTAATGCTATCCGATCCCCCAAATACCTTAGGCCGACCCCGTTCGAGGACTTGAAAAGCACCAGGTCACCGGGTGCGAGCTCGGCCTGCAGCAGTTCGTAGGCCTCGTCGGCCGTTTCGGTGAAACTGCATTCCTCGCCCCAGGAGCCCTCCTGGATCGCGGAAATGTACAGCGCCCGGGCTTCGCGGCCAACCACGACGAGCCTGGAAATGTTCAAGCGGACCACTTGCGTGCCCACTGCCGTGTGTTCGCGGATGGAGTCTTCGCCAAGCTCCAGCATCGCGCCCAACACCGCCCAGGTACGGCGTCCCTGGCCGAGGTCGGCGAGGGTGCGCAAGGCTGCACGCATGGATTCCGGATTCGCGTTGTAGGCGTCGTTGATGATGGTGACGCCGTCTGCCCGCTCAGTGCGTTCCATTCGCCACCGGCTGGCCGGCGACTGCTCGCTCAGCGAGTCGGCAATCGCGGCGGCGGGGAGGCCCGCCGCGAACGCGGCGGCCGCGGCGGCCAGCAAGTTGGTGATGTGGTGCGCACCGATGAGCTTGCTGTGGACGCGGTGCGGCACCCCGCCGTCGGGCAGGTGGAGTTCGAATTCGGGGTGGCCGTCGCCGTCGATATCGGCGTTCCTCGCTTCGACCGCGGAACCGGATACGCCCGTGGCCGTGGTCCCCAGCACTGTGGCCCGGGTGCGGGAGGCCATCGCCGCGACCCGCGCGTCGTCGAGGTTGATGACGGCGGTTCCATCGATACCCAGGGCCTCGACGAGTTCGCCCTTGGCCTTGGCGATGTTCCCCACGCCACCGAACTCGCCGGCGTGGGCGCTGCCGACGCACAGAACGACGCCGATGTCCGGTTTGACCATCTCGGCAAGGTACTTGATGTGGCCCACGCCGGTGGCGCCCATTTCGATCACGAGGTAGCGGGTGCCGGCATCGGCTCCGAACACGGTGAGCGGCACGCCGACCTCACCGTTGTACGAACCTTGCGGGGCCACAGTGGCCCCGGCCCGGGAAAGAATGCCCGCGAGCAGGTCCTTGGTAGTGGTCTTGCCCGCCGAGCCCGTGATGCCGATGACAGTGAACGGCTCCCCCTGGGCGGCACGTGCGGCACGGATGCGGCGCACCGACTCTGCGGCCAGGGCTCCCATCGCGATCACGGCGTCATCGACGACGACGGCGGGGTAGGGCCGTCCGTCGTCGTCGGAAACGTCGCGCTCGGTCAGCGCCAGAACGGCACCGCGCTCAAACGCGGCGCCCACGTAGGCATGGCCGTCGGCGTTCTCTCCGGGCTTGGCCACGTACAACGATCCGGCAGCCGCCTCACGGGAATCGGTAACGACGGACACCGGGACAATGCCCGGGTCCGCTGCCAATCGGCCATTGGTAATATCGGCGATCTCCGCCGCAGTAAGTGCAATCATCTCGGTCTAGGACTCTATCCGCTCGTCCGTGGAAACCTTGAATCCCCTGGCTGTCAAGGCAGCCCGGAGCTCCACCCGGTCATCGAGGGCAAGGTTGACGCCCTTCACTTCCTGCCAGACTTCATGGCCCCGCCCTGCGATCAGGATGGTGTCTGCTTCAGCGGCCAGGTCCACGGCTTGGCGGATGGCAGCGCCCCGGGGGAACGCCTCGATGATTTCGCACGCCAGGTCCTCTGATGCGCGGGCGGCACGCGCCCCGGCGAGGACTTCCGCGCGGATCGTCGCGGCGTCTTCGTCATGGGGATCGTCGTCGCTGACAATCACGACGTCGGCGAGCCGGGCGGCGATGGCGCCCATGGTCGGCCGTTTGCCCTGGTCACGCTGTCCTGTGGCCCCGAAAACGACAATCACGCGGGATCCGGGCGCTTGCGAACGTACGGCCTTCAGCGCCCTCGCGAGGGCATCCGGGTTGTGCGCGAAATCGACAACGGAAGCCGGGGCTTCGGAGATCAGCTGCATCCGGCCCGGCACGGAAACGGTGAAGGGGTCGTGCCTGTCCAGGGCCGCCTGCAGGGCCTGCGGGTCGATGCCGGAGTCGAGCACCATGATGGTGGCCAGGGCCGCGTTGGCGACGTTGAAGTCCCCCGGCAGCCCTGTATGGACACTCAGGACCGTTCCATCCCGGTGGCGCAATTCGAAGTCCGTTCCAAGCCCGCGTTGCTTGACCGACTCCACCGCCCAGTCAGCGTCGCCCCCAGGCGTGGCCGACAGCGTGGTCACGGGAATTCCTGCCTCGTCGGCCAGCAAGCGCCCCCAGGGGTCGTCCACGGTCACTACGGCACGCCGTGCGTGCGCGCTCGTGAAGAGCTCCGCCTTGGTCCGGAAGTACCCGTCCATGCTTCCGTGCAGGTCGAGGTGGTCTTGTGTCAGGTTGGTGAAACCGGCAACATCGAACGTCACCGAGTCGACCCTGTGGAATGACAGGGCGTGGGAGGACACTTCCATGGATGCCGCGTCGAGACCACGTTCACGCATGAGGGCGAGCAAGGCGTGGACATCCGTGGACTCGGGCGTCGTCAGCAGGCTCGGGATGGCTTCACCCCCGGCAAGGATTTCAATCGTCCCGATGAGGCCGGGGTTCATGCCCAGGGCGCGCAGGAGGGAGTTGATGAAATACGTCGTCGTCGTTTTGCCGTTCGTTCCGGTCACTCCGAAAAGTGTGGGCGAATCCCCGTCGAGCGGCTGGCTGCGGTATATGAGGGCAGCGAGGGTCCCGACGGCGGCCCGGGGGTTCCCGACGATCAGCACCGGAACGGCAAGGTCGTCAAGTGCCAATTGCCGGGCGCCCTCTTCATCGCTCAGGACCGCCACGGCACCGGCAGCCACCGCTTGGGCGACGAAGTCGGCCCCGTGACGGGTGGCTCCGGGCAGCGCCAAGTACAGATCCCCCGGCTCGACAGTGCGCGAGTTGAGGGATACACCGGTCACCGATGTGCCGCCCGTGTCCGGGGGCAGCGCGATTCCAAGGGAGGCAGCAATGGCCTCGAGGGGAACAGGCGCCACGACGGCTGGACGGAAGCCGGGGTTGTCCGTAGCCGGCGGGTTCCCTGTAGGGATCGATACGGCGTCATTCTGCTCTGACAAGGTGGTCTCCGTTGGTACTCGTAATACTGGCCGCGGGAGAATCATGGGACTCCCCGAACGGCATGGGTGGATCGTAAAGTGGCCGGACAGATGCCCAACAAGCTTACTTGGCGAAACTGGGCTACTTGCCGTACTGGCGTGATGTGCCGTGCTGGCTACTTGCCGTATTGCGGGAACCGCGCCGGAGTGCCGGTGGACGGCGGGACGTTGTAGGTGCGCAGCACCTGGCCCATGACCGAGCGGAAGATCGGTCCCTGGGTGATGCCGTAGATGTTCCCTTTGGGGCGCTGGACAACCACCTCGACAATGAACCGTGGATTCTCCATGGGAGCCATTCCGATAATGGACGCGGTGTAGCCGTCGAATCCTGGCAGGCCATCTTCACGGGGCGCTTCGGAGGTTCCGGTCTTGGCACCCACCCGGTATCCGTCGATGCCGGCGTCTTTCACTTCGCCCATCGTGACGTTGCTCTCGAGGATGTCACGGACCTGTTGGGCCGTGTCCGGGGTGACAACCTGCCGGGAATCCTTGGCGGGCACCTTGTTCTCCACACCGTCGGCTCCCACGTAGCCATCGATGAGCCGCGGTTGGATCATCACGCCGCCGTTCGCCACGCTTTGGTAGGCCCGGACGGTCTGGAGCGTGGACTGGGAAACACCTTGGCCGAACAACACGGTGTATTGCTGCCGGTCGTCCCATTGATCCGGCTTGGCGAGAATGCCGGTCGATTCGGCGGGAAGTCCGATGTCCGGAGCTTCGCCGATGCCGAAGCGGGTGAGGTAGTCGTAACGCTGCTGCTTGCTCAGGCGGCTGCCGATCATCACGGTACCGGTGTTCATTGAATAGCCGAGGATACCGGCAAGGGTCCTCTGCTCAGTACCGTGCACGAAGGCATCAGTGAACGTCTGACCGTCAATGGTCAGGGCCGGTGGAATCGTGACGGTGTCCAGCGGGCTGGACTTCCCTTCGTTGATGGCGGCCGATGCCGTGATCATCTTCTCGACGGAACCAGGCTCGTAGGCCGCCGTCACGGACCGCACGCCGCGGTCCGCGGCCGCGACCTTCCCTGGGTCGTTGGGGTCGGGAGCGTTCGTGTCCGCCATCGCGATGATGTTGCCGGTCTTGACGTCCTCGACCACGATCGATCCCCACTCGGCATTGAGCTGGTTGACCTGTGTCTGGATCGCTTGCTGCGCAAAGTACTGGATGTCCGTGTTGAGGGTCAGTTTGACGTCCTGGCCGTTCACGGCGGGTGTCAGCAGGTCGGTCGCCACGGGAATGCGAAGCCCGTCGGCGCCGATCTCGAAGACCCGCTTGCCGTCCTTGCCGCGGAGGAGGGCGTCCTGGGTCTGCTCAAGGCCGGCCTGGCCGGTGGTGCCGTCCTTGAGGAAGCCGATGACGCCCCCGGCGACGCTCCCGTTGGGATAGACACGCTTGCTGACGCCTTCCGAAACCACCCCGGGGATGTGCAGCTGTGAAATCCGGTCTTCGACGTCCGGCTTCACTTCCTTGGCCACGACGTTGTATTTCTTGACGCCGGTCACCGCCTGGGTGACCTGGTTGACGTCCATCCCCAAAGCGCTGGCAAGTTCGGCAATGCCCTGGGACCTGGAGATCGTGTCTATGGCCTGGGTCTGGGTGTTGAAACGAGGAAACTGATCGGTGTTCGTATTGACCGTTTGGTCCACCACGATGTCGTAGCGGATCACACTGCTGGCGAGGACGGTGCCGTTGGCGTCAAGGATCTTGCCGCGTTCGGCGGGCAGGATGGTGGTTGTCAGCCTGTTGTTATAGGCCGCCTCGGCCAGGCCTCCGACGTCGAGACCCTGGACCAGGAACAACTTTCCCCCGACCACCAGCAACAGCGTCAGCATGATTCCGAGGCCGATGCGCAGGCGCTTCTTCGCCACCGGCGTTCTCTTGTTCTTCGGTTTGCCGGTTTTCTGCACCACGTCGATTCCTTGCTGCTTGCCTTGCTGTTTACCTGAAATCAGGTCGGCTGGACGCTACTGCCCGGGTACCTTCTGCTGTGGAACCGGGACCGAACCACCGTGAAGATCCACAACCGGCGGCTTGGGTGCCGCAGGAACCACGGGCGCCTGCGGTTTGGCCGTCGTCGGGTCGGCCGTCCCGCTGGGTTTGCGGCTGTCGAGCGAATCATTCTTGGCGGGCGCGGAAGGTTGCACGCTGGACGGGCCTGCAACCGCAGGAGCAGCGATGACGGCACCGGGATTCTGTCCCTTGGTTGCCGGCGTGGCTTTACCTGTGACTGTCAGAGTGTCCAGATCGATCTGGCCCGTGGCAGTGGAAGCTACCATTCCCAATTCTGCGGCCTTGGCGGCCAGATTCTGGGGAGCTTGGTAGTTCTGGACCTGCTGTGTCAGATCCTGGTTCTGCTTGTTCAGGGACGCATCGTCGTTCCTGAGCTTCACCAAGTCGTATTGGGCCGTGGAAACCGAGATGTTCAGCACAAGGACCGTCATCAAGGCGGCCGCCAACACGCCGAAGCAAAAGACGACGAAGGGAGTCCGCCGTCGTCCGGGAACACTCTGGACGAGAGAGAGCGGGGTCCGCGCCTTGCGGGTCGCGTCGCGCTCCGGTCCTCGGGCGGGCAGGGCACGCGCGGTGTTGCCCACAGTGGTCGGCAGGATCTTCGCGGCAGCGGTGCTCATGCTGTTCTCCTCGCTTTGATGCGTTCCACGGCCCGCAGGCGGGCAGATGCCGCACGCGGGTTTTCGGCGATTTCTTCGGGTGTCGGCACTTCCGTGCCCTTGGTCAAGGTTTTGAATTCCGGTTTGTGCTCCTCCAGCTCCACCGGGAAACCGAGCGGGGCCGATGACTTGGACCGGGACTGGAAGACGGACTTGACGATCTTGTCTTCGAGGGAGTGGTACGACATCACCACTACCCGTCCCCCCATCGCTGAGGCTGAGAGAGCGGCAGGAACTGCTCTCTCCAGGACGTCGAGTTCCTCGTTGACTTCAATCCGCAAGGCCTGGAAAGTCCGCTTGGCCGGGTGCCCACCGGATTTCGCAGCCGCCGCGGGAACAACCCCGCGGATCTGCTCGACGAGTTCGCCGGTGGTGGCGAATGGCTTGGAGGCCCTCGCCGTGACGATGCGGTTGGCGATCCTGCCTGCGAACTTCTCTTCGCCCCACTTGCGGATGATCCGGACCAGGTCTTCTTCGGAGTAGTTGTTGACGACGTCAGCGGCAGTCTGGCCGCGGCTGGTATCCATCCGCATGTCCAGGGGCGCGTCGTAGGAGTAGGCAAAACCGCGCTCCCGCTCGTCCAGTTGGAGGGACGACACGCCAAGATCCATGAGGATCCCGTGCACTTCGGGGATGCCAAGGTCGGTAAGGACATCTTCGATCTCGTCGTAGACCGCATGGACGAGGTCGGTGCGGCCCGAAAACGGTTGCAGTCGCTCTCCGGCGAGGGCGAGGGCCTCTTCGTCCCGGTCTATCCCGACAAGGTGCAGGTCGGGGAACCGTTGCAGCATCGCTTCGGAGTGGCCGCCCATTCCCAACGTGGCGTCGATGGCCACGGGCGTTTCGCCGCGGCTGCGGGCCGCTTCAAAACCGGGGGCCAACAAATTGATGCACCGGTCCCTCAGGACCGGTACATGTCGCTCCGAGGTTGGTTTTGGCGCGTCTTGCTCCTCCATGCGGCCTCCTCAGAGCTGAATTGTTCGTCTGTCAGTCGGGTGGGTCGCTTCTTGAGCCGGATCCCCATCCGCGCCTATCGCAGCGTCTGCCTGGCTCCGGGGAAGGTGAGCCAGGAAAACAATGTGATGGGCGGCTGGAGATCCCGTCCAAGAAGCATTGCTGTTTCCTGTCCCGGTTTCTAAATGAACCCGGGAAGGTTGTCGTCGTCGGTCTCCGAGAAGGCGGCTTCCTTCTCGGCCAGGTACTCGTCCCAAGCCTGGGCATCCCAGATCTCTGCGCGGGTTCCGGCGCCGATGACCGCCAATTCCCGCTCGAGACCTGCGTAGCTCCGGAGCGCCGGCGGAATCGTCACGCGCCCCTGCTTGTCAGGTACCTCGTCAGAGGCTCCGGACAGGAAAACCCGGATGTAGTCACGCGACTGCTTGGAGGAGATAGGGGCCTCCCGCATGGATTCGTGAATACGTTCGAATTCCCGCTGGCTGAAGACGTAGATGCAACGCTCCTGGCCCCTTGTGAGCACCAAGCCGTCAGCAAGTTCCTCGCGGAACTTGGCGGGAAGGATGATCCGGCCCTTTTCGTCCAGACGGGGAGAATGCGTGCCAAGAAACACTGGCCCACCGCCCCCATCCGTAAAGGTGCCCGTACCTGCCCCACGCCGCCACTACCCTCTTACTTGCTCCACTTTACTCCACAAGCCCCCACAGTCAACGCAATCCGGCGTGTTTCTGCCCCACTTTCGAATGCTGAAGCCTGAAAACACAGGGATTCCAGAGGTGGTTGGCGGTGGAGGGGGCTTGGCGCGGCGCTGCGGGCGGCCGCACGACGGCGGCTTCGGGGTCGCGCAGGCAGGCTCGCGAGGCGCGGCCAACCTGGGGTTAAATGCGAAAAGACCCGATTTTCGGGTCTTTTCGCAATCAGGCCGGAGCCTGGTGGTGCAATGTGGAGGACTCGTCATCCGTGAACGACAAGCCTCCGGATGGAGCGCTCTTACTCCTCGCCGCGGCGGCGCTCGTCCCAGCGTTCCTCGAGGTTGCTCATGAAGGAGTTCCGCGCCTTACCTGGCTTGGCACTCTTCGATTTGCGGCCGGCTGCCCTTCTCAGGGTGGCGAAGTACACGCCGGCGCCCATGACAATGAAGCCCAACACCCCAAGGAAGATGTTCTGCAAGGACACACCTACCAACAACAAGAGAATCCCGGCGATAGTGCCTAGAACGCCAATAACGATGTGCCTGGTCGACCATGAGCGAATGGGGTCAGAGCCCATTGAATTGGCAAACTTCGGATCGTCCTCATGCAGTTGCTTCTCGAGTTGCTCGAGGAGCTTCTGTTCGTGCTCCGATAGGGGCATCGCGACCTCCTTTAGTCGGCCAGCGCCTGGATACGCCGCGGCCGTTGCCTCTGTTCCCTAGAAACGGATGAACCCAAAAAAGGGTTCCCGAAGACCGGGTCTTGTGAACACGGTCTCACGGAACAGACACAACAGAGCAATTTATCCAGACGGTCTAAATCTGTGTATCTCTAGGATAGTTTGTTGGCCGCTGTTCTGAAAGACACGCCGGAGGCACGCGGGAGGCTCATCGCCGCCTAGGGAGAGCCCTCCCCATCAGGCTCCGCATGCGGTTCCAGAAGTGCCGCCGGAAGGACCGTTTTGTTGCCGAATCGCTCGGTGACACGATCAAGCGCCTGCTCGGCCGCACGCCAGTTGTCGTCCCTGCGGTCGAGGCTCAACTGCAGAGAGGCATGCTCTGCAGGTTCGAGCTGCTCGGCCCGGACTCCAACAAGGCGCACGCTCATGGGACGCTCCCCCAAAGACGCCAGCAACTGGCTCGCCACCTGATAGATCAGTTGGGCGCTGTCCACCGGCGTATGCATTGTCTTGCTGCGGCTGATGGTCGAAAAATCCGCATACCGTAGCTTCAGCGCTATGGTCCTGGCCACCATTCCCGCAGTCCGCAGCCGTGACGCGGTTCGGTGGGAGAGCCTGAGCAACTCACGGTGCAGGAGAGCGTCATCCGGGGTGTCCATAGCGAACGTTTCCTCGGAGCCGATGCTCTTTTCGAGGCGCGTGGGCGTGACTGGCCGCGGGTCCAGGCCCATCGACAACCGGTGGACATGCTCTCCCGAAGCGCCGAGGACCTTTTTCAAGGAAGAAGGCGGCGTGGCCGCAACATCGGCCACGGTCCGGATGCCCAATCTCGCGAGCACATCGGCGGTCTTCGCCCCGACGCCCCACAAGGCGTTCACGGGCAGGCTGTGCAGATAGGCCACGGTCTGTCCCGCCTCAATAAGCAGCAATCCGTCGGGTTTGCAGCGTGTAGAGGCAATTTTGGCAACGAACTTATTGGCAGCAATACCCACCGACGCAGTGATTCCCAGCTCTGAGGCAACGCGGCGCCGGATCAAATGGCCGATCTGGAGGGGCGGACCAAGCCTCCTGATCGCGCCGCCGACGTCCAGGAAGGCTTCGTCCACGCTCAACGGTTCCACGAGGTCCGTTATTGATTCGAATATTCCCATCAACTGCCGGGACACCTCGTAGTAGAGGCTGTGGCGGGGCTCGATGATGACCGCCCGGGGGCACATCCGCATGGCGTTGGCCATGGGCATCGCAGACTTCACGCCCAACGCGCGCGCTTCGTAGGAAGCGGACAGGACAACCGAGCGATCCACCGGAAAGCCCACAATGACGGGTTTTCCCTTGAGTTCGGGCCGGGTGCGCAATTCCACCGAGACAAAAAAGGCATCCATGTCCACGTGGAGGATGCTGGTGCGCCTCAGTTCCCGCAGGGCAGCGGGATCCGGAGCGACTTCCTGGCGGGGGCCCCGCCCGTTGTCCTCTGCTTGTGGTCTCACAGGGAAATCCTATGCCGCGGCGCTGGTTACTGGACGCCGCGTCCGGCGTCCTAAACTGGAGGCAGCATCCGGCGTCGTCCCCAGGAGGAAATCCCTGTGAAGCTCTTTGGAAAGCCTCAACCCGTCAGCCTGGCCCTGTTGGCCACGGGCGTCGCGTTGACCATATCGGCTTGCGGGTCGTCCCCGGCAAGCACGGCATCCCAAGGGGCGGCGCCCGCATCGTCAGGGGCGGTCACTGCCTCGGCAAGTCCGGCGCCGGCTACCACGTCCACACCCGCGGCCGGAGCTGCGGCGACAGTCGGCGCCCTGGTCCCTGGATTCCCGCAGCAACTGATTCCCTTGATGCCCAAGGCGGCGGTCGAATCCAGCAGCTTCGACAAGAACTCCTCCCCGGCGTCGGTGGCCTTGGTCGGCACTGTTTCGTCCCCGTCGGACGCAGTCGTGGCCTTTTATACCTCTGCGCTCACCGCGCAGGGCTTCAAGGAAGTTCCCGGCAACACTGTGGGAAGTATCAAATCAAAGGATTTCCTCCGTGGCGACAATGAAACGGTGAATATCTCGGTGGTGGAAACCGCAGGCAAATCCACGTTCACCATCGGTGCCAACGTGGCCGCCGGGTCGATCAAGTGACCACAGAGAACCTCGGCTCGGAACAAAGCCGTTTCGTGGCCGATGTCGCAGCCAAACTCAACGGCTTCCTCGGCATGCAACAGGAAACCATGGCCACCATCTCCCCCGACGTGGCTCCCCTCATGGGTTCGATCTCAAGCCTTGTGACAGGTGGCAAACGGCTCCGGGCCCTGATGTGCTACTGGGGGTGGCGAGGCGCCGGAGGAGAGTCCGCACATCCGGACATCATCACTGCCGGCTGCGCCTTGGAACTCTTCCAGGCGGCAGCCCTGATCCACGATGACATCATCGACCGCTCTGATACACGGCGCGGAGGCCCCAGCGTCCACAAGCGGTTCAGCCAGCTCCATGAGGGCGAAGGCTGGGCCTTGGACAGCGAACGGTTCGGTCATGCGGCCGCGATTCTCACCGGAGACCTGTGCCTGTCCTTCAGCGAGGAGGCCTTCACGGAGATTGGCGGCCGGGCCGCCTCCGGTACACCCGCGCGACGGATCTTCAACCTGATGCGCGCCGAGGTCATGGCCGGCCAGTACCTGGACATCCTGGAGGAAGTCGCCGGCCCGGTCCGGGACCGCGCAGGCGCAGTCCACCGTGCCCAGTCCATCATCCGTTTCAAGTCGGCGAAGTATTCGACGGAACACCCCTTGGCCCTTGGAGGCGCCCTGGCCGGTGCCGGCGACAAACTCCTGCAAGGCTATTCAGCCTTCGCGTTGCCATTGGGTGAGGCCTTCCAGCTGCGCGACGACGTCCTGGGAGTATTCGGAGACCCCGGAACCACCGGGAAGCCTGCGGGAGATGACCTCCGCGAAGGCAAGCGGACCGTACTAGTGGGCTTCGCCATCAACCAGGCCGGTGCCGCGGATTCGAAGTACATCGATACCATGCTCGGAAGGCAGGACCTTGGCGAGGCCGAGGTTGCCGAGATCCGGCGGATCATCGTGGATTGCGGTGCGCTCGAAGCCACGGAATCAATGATCGAGGAACTGAGCAACGAGGCTTTCGAGGCCTTGGAGCGCCTCCCCCTGGCTGAACTCCCGCTTACCGCACTCAGGCAATTGGCCGAAGCCGCCGTCAGCCGCGCCGCGTGAACTCTTGGATAAATCGAGGTTAAGGGCAGCTTAAATACCTGCCTTAAATACAGTGGTGGGGGGGGGGGGGGGGGGGGGGGGGGGGGGGGGGGGGGGGGGGGGGGGGGGGGGGGGGGGGGGGGGGGGGGGGG
>NZ_MTPV01000075.1:0-42520 GCF_002009585.1 Arthrobacter sp. SRS-W-1-2016
CCGCGCCCCGGGTGGCCCCGCGGCTTCCCCGCCGGCCCCACCCCCCCGCGGGGGCCCGGGGCGCCCCCCCCCCACCCCCCCCAACCCCCCCGGGGCGCCCCCCCCCGGGGCGGGGGCCCCGCCCGTCGTCGTTCCCGCACAGCGTCATAGAACGGCGCGTACCCGCGGCAGGGGCTAAAATTCGATGATGCCTTTCCTGGACAAACTTCAGCTCTGGGCCGGTGAGCGCCCCGACGACACCGCCGTCGTCGTCGGCGGCAAGCGGCTCAGCTGGGCTGACCTTCGGGACGCCGCAGCCTTGCGCCTGGGCGGGACGCCCGCGACGGCGGTACTCGCCGAAGCGAATTCGCTGGACTTCGTGGTGTCCTACACGGCCGCGGTCGCCGGCGAGCGTTGCTGCGCCGTGCTGGACCCGTTGTGGCCGCGCGCCATGATCGATGAGGTCACCGAGAGGATCGGACAAGGCAGGCCCGCCACCGGCCCGACCGCCACAGGCGACAAGCTGTCAGACGGCGGTCCGGACTCCACGTTCCTGATCGGCCTGACGTCCGGAACGACGTCCGTTCCCAAAGCCTTCACCCGTTCACGGCGATCATGGCAGGTCTCGTTTGACGCCTCCATCGAGTTCTTCGGGCTGACCCCCGAGGACAGGACGCTCGCGCCGGGGCCGCTGTCCGCGAGCTTGAACCTGTATGCTCTGTCGGAATGCCTTTATGCCGGGGCGCCTTTCTACACCTTGGAGACCTTCGACGTCGGCGATGCCCATGCAGCCATCGGCTACGACGGCGTCACCCGACTGGTCCTCGTGCCTACGATGCTGCGCCTCCTGAGCGAACGCGGCCTGGCTGGAGGAGTGGACGCATCCGGCGTGCGCAGCATTATCTGCGCGGGCTCAAAGCTGGACGCCCGCACCCTGGATGCGGCGAGGCGGTGGGCACCGAACGCGGCAATCTTCGAGTACTACGGTGCGTCAGAGCTCAGCTTCGTTTCCGGAACGCGGCTTGCTGCCGGGGAGCCGCTCGACGCCGGTGGCACCGGAATCGGCGGACCGTTTCCCGGCGTCGAAC
Organism: Arthrobacter sp. SRS-W-1-2016; assembly: GCF_002009585.1. Classification (NCBI taxonomy): domain Bacteria; kingdom Bacillati; phylum Actinomycetota; class Actinomycetes; order Micrococcales; family Micrococcaceae; genus Arthrobacter; species Arthrobacter sp. SRS-W-1-2016. The sequence goes on from NZ_MTPV01000075.1 coordinate 1,068, forward strand.
TCAGAATCATGGACGACGGCGGCGCGGAGCTGCCCGACGGGACCGACGGGAACATCTGCGTCCGCTCCGGCATGGTCAGCAACGGGTATTTGTGGGGCGACGACGGCCAGGCGCTGCGCTGCCTTGACGGTTGGTACACGGTGGGGGACCAAGGCTACGTGGACTCCGGTGTCTTGCATATCCTCGGCCGCCGGTCCGACATGATCATCACCTCCGGGAGGAACGTCTATCCCCACGAGGTGGAACTTGCCTTGGCATCGGTCCCGGGAGTCTCGGCGGCCGTCGCGGCCGGAATGCTCGATGATGTCCGTGGCCAGAAAGTCGTGGCCGGAATCGTTCCAGCGTACGGTTCGGTAACGGCAACACAGGTCAAGACAGGCCTGGACGGCCTGCTCGCCCGGGACAAGCGGCCCCAGCGGTATTTCGCGCTGTCGGAATTGCCGGTGACGGACCGCGGGAAGGTCAGCCGCCGGATGTTGCTCGACTGGATTGAGAACAACGATCCGCGGGCGAAGCCCCTTGCCTAGCCGTGATCCGCTCACAGGGCCGGACCCTTCGCGCCAACCCGTGATCATCGCTGCCCTGCGTACACCCGTTTGCCGGGCCAACGGACAACTGAAGGCGCTGCGCGCCGAAGAACTCCTCTCCCCGGTCCTGCGCTCACTGCTGACAGCAACGGGTATTGCCGGCTCGGACGTGAACGACGTCGTGATCGGCAATGCTGTGGGTGGCGGCGGAAACCTGGCCCGGTATGCCGCCTTGGACGCCGGACTGCCGGTGGAAGTTCCCGGACTGACCGTGGACCGACAGTGCGGCTCTGGACTCGACGCCATCGCGCTGGCGTCCCGTCTCGTGGTCGCCGGCGGTAATGGCGTCTTCCTCGCCGGGGGAGTGGAGAGCATCAGTACCGCTCCCTTACGTGCCAGGCGGAACCAAGACCCCGACGGCGAGCCGGACTTCTACACCCGCGCCACCTTCGTGCCGCCCGGGTTCGGGGACCCGGACATGGGGGTGGCCGCTGAAAACGTAGCGCGGGAGTGTGGCGTCAGCCGCGGACAACAAGACGAGTTCGCGTTGCGGAGTCACCAGCGCGCCGTCGCTGCCGGTGCCGCCGGCGCATTTGCCCCCGAAATTGTCCCCGTGCAAGCAGGAGACGCCGTGGTGCAAGCGGATGACGGACCGCGGGCTTCACTCAAGGCCGTACTCATGGCCCGCTTCCCGCCGGCATTCGTACCGGGCGGCACTGTGACGGCCGGAAACTCGTGCTTCGACGCCGACGCGGCCTCCGCCGTCGTGATCACCTCACTGGAGCGGGCACGTCAACTGGGCGCCGCCGACGGACTGCTGGTCCTGGGCTGTGACACCGCGGGCGTGGACCCGGAACTGCTGGGCATCGGGGCGTCAGTGGCGGCCAAGCGCTTGCTGGCGGAGCTTGGTCTTGAACCCGGGGAACTGGACCTCGTGGAATTCAACGAGGCTTTTGCTTCGCAGACCCTCGCGTGCCTTGGCGCGCTGGGAGTGGAACCGGCACGGGCGAACCTCGACGGCGGCGCGTTGGCCCTGGGACACGCTTACGGTGCGTCCGGGGCTGTACTGGTGACGCGGCTGCTGGCCCAGGCGCGCAGGATGGCCGGAGCGCAACCGGGCCGGGAGAGCCTGGCGCTGGCGATGATCAGCATCGCAGGCGGAATGGGCACCGCGGCGATGTTCCGCTACGCGCAGTTGCAGGGCGATTAGTCTTCGGCGTCGCCAAGGCCGCGCGCGGCCAGGGCATCGCCGGTCTGCCGGGCATAGGCAACCGTGGTGATGAATACCGGCAACACCAGGGCGCGGGGATTGCGTTCAAGGCCGCGCGCCCGGGCTGAGTCGCGGACATCGGAAAATGCGCCGGCGATGAATGGAAGGCTGCGCAGCATGATAGCGATGGTCAGCGCGAAGCGCTCAGGGTCCGCTCCGAAACGCTTGAACGGCTTGGACAGGGCCACCACTCCGTCCAGCAATGCTTGCACGGGAGTCGTGACCGTCAGTACCGACGCCGCCACGACGCAGACAAGCACATTGAGCACAATCCGCGCGGCGACAGGGCCGCCCAGTTGCCACCACTGGAAAGCGCCGATCGCAAGGAGGATGGGCGTTACGAGCCACACGGAGCGCCCGAGCCGTTTGAAGCCCGCCCCGCTCAGCAGGAAAAGCCCGCACATCACTGCGAGGACCACTGCCGAGACAAGCCAATCGACAATGAGGAACGACGCGAGGCCGCAGCCGGCAACCAGCAGGAACTTGAGCCATAGGGGAGTGCGGTGCACGATCGAGTCGCCCCGCACATAGTTGGGGATCAGGACCCCGTGGCCCCTCACGTCGCCTCCACCTTGTCCTGCGGGGATTCAGCCGCGCACAGCGCGCGGTAGTGTTCGACGGCGGCGGTTGCTCCGCCGTCGAACACTATCCGTCCGCAATCCACCACGAGGGCGCGATCCGCTTCGAGGGCAAGGTCGAGATCGTGGGTGGACATGATGATCTGTTGCTCCAGGCCCGCAAGGGTCCGCCTGAGCAGCTCCCGGTTGCGCAAGTCCAGCAGGGTCGAAGGTTCGTCGAGGACCAGCACGGCAGGGTCCACCGCGAGGACGGCCGCGAGGGCGAGCAGTTGGCGTTCTCCGCCGGAGAGCTCATAAATACTCTGATCGGCGAGGTCCAGGATCCCGAACCGTTCCAGCACGGCTTCCGCACGGGCAGCACGTTCTGTCGAGTTCTTGATGGAGCGCCGCAGGGAGAGTTCCACGTCTTCCCGGCCGGTCGGCATGACCAACTGCGACAAGGGATCGGTGAAGACGAAGCCCACCTGGCTGCGGACCTGGCGAACGTCCCGAACGCTGTCTGCGCCGTTGACGCTGACGGTGCCTTCGCTGGGAGCCACCAGGCCGTTGAGCAAGCGCAGCAAGGTGGATTTTCCCGAGCCGTTGGCCCCGATGACCGCGATGCGTTGCTCGGTGAGTTCCAAGGAGACGTCCCGCAGCAAAGTCTTGGGCGCCGGACTGCCATCAACGGCTACATGCACAGAGACTTCGCTGAGAATGATGGTGTTCATCTACTGATTGTGCCCGCTCTATTTGACGCGGCGGACCAGGATGTCCGGGAACGCCTTGTGTAGCGAGACCGCAATGATCGCCGCCAGGACGTTCTTGATGATGTCCCCGGGGTAGTAAGGCAGGTCGGCCAGGAACGCCTTGGCGAAGTCGAACTTGCCGTTGACCATGAAGCCAAGCACTCCGAGGCCGTGGATGAGGACGATGGTGCTGGCCATCGCCGCGGCAAACAGGAAAACGGTGCGGTACTTGACGGTCTTGCGGATCACGATGGCCGCCAACCAGCCGGTTGCGGCCGCCGCCAGCGGAAACGCAATGATGTATCCGGCCGACGGTGTCGCCAGGATACCAAGCCCGCTGCGACCCCCGCTGAAGATCGGCAGTCCCGCGAAACCGAGCAGGGTGTAAAGGCCGACGGCGGCAAAACCGCGCCCGCCGCCGAGCACGAGGCCGGTCAGGATGACGGTGAGGGTCTGCAGGGTGATCGGCACGCCGAGTGCGCCGACCGGAATACCCGGAATCAGCGTTGAGGCGGCCACGAGGGCCGCGAATACCGCGATGAGGCCGATGTCCGTGGACGTCCAGCGGGTGCGGGGGGAGGTTCGTCGCGTGGATGCGGTTTCGGTGCTGCTCATGGTGTGTCCTGTCTCTGCCTTGGGGGCGGGTGAATCCCTGAAACCGACACTACAGAGCAGCCTGACACGGAATTTTGTAGGGTGTCCACGAGCAGCACCACAAGGCCTTGGGCCCTAGGTACAAAGGCGGTGCTGCTCGCGGGCGGAGTCCTGGCTAAGCTTCGACATCCTCGGCAGCCGGGGTGAAGCCCGCGCGGTCCACCTTGCGGTGGTAATGCATACCGGCGAGTCCTCCCAATGCCGCGGCGATGAGGGTCACTGCTGCCACCACGATGGCGGCGACGATGCCGATGGTGCTGAGCTGTCCCTCATTCACCGGAATCCTCGGGAAGCTGTTCACGCTGGCGAGGATATTGAACCGCGGTCCGGCGAACAAGCCCAGCAAGGCCACCAGCACGGCGACGATAACCGCCCAAAACCAGACCATGAATCCTTGCCTGACGCCGTTGAACCGGGCCATGCGTCCGGCAACGTAGCCGCCGCAATAATAGGAGAGGAACAGGATCACCAAGAGCGCGATGATCCCCGCGATGCCCACGGGCTGCGATGACGCGAGGTTCGCCGCATCACTGACGTTCGCGTTGTTGGCGAGTCCGACGGCGATCCCCGCGGCTGCGAGGAGGGCGACCAAAAGCACTGCCATTCCGGTGGCGGTCAGCCAGCCGAAAAAGGCGGAGCCGATCTTGATTCCGCCGAACTGCTCCTTTTCGCGGGCGATGACGGTCTCGCGGGTGGCTGCGGCGGGGTCGGTAGCGGCTGGAACTACCGGATAGCTGCTCGTTTCGTCCACGTAACCGGAGCCGCTTCCACGCACATCACCTACCCGCTCGTTCCGTGGTTCAGCGGCGTATGGGACTTCATCGTGGGCGCGCTCGGCCCGGACGTGCTTGCCATCGGATCCTGCTGTACTGCTCATCGAGAGCCTCCCTCGCAATTGTCCTACCTTCACCTAACCACGCGCCGAAAATAGTAGCAAGGGTACTTACTATTTCCTGATCGTCCGCGCCCGCCCTCGCCGCTGGCGAGTGTGGGACCTTGCGGGCGGTAGAATCGTAAAGGCCGTTTGTTCGGCCCTTCCACTTCAGCCGCGCCGTGACCTCCGGTGCTGCGGGTGTTCCCCATTGAAAGGCATCCCCCGAATTGATTACCGTCCAGGAACTCGAACTGCGCGCCGGCGCCCGCCTGCTCATGGACCAGGTGAGCTTCCGCGTGGACAAGGGGGACAAAATCGGTCTGGTGGGACGGAACGGTGCGGGCAAAACGACCCTCACCCGAGTCCTTGCCGGCGAGGGACTGCCCGCTGCGGGCAAAGTCGCCCGCAGCGGTGAAATCGGCTACTTGCCCCAGGATCCGAGGACTCCGGACATGGAGCAGCTGGCGCGCGACCGCATCCTTTCCGCCCGCGGGCTCGACGTGGTGGTGGGAAAGCTGAAGCAGGCGCAGACGGACATGTCCAGCGAGGACGCCACCGTTCAGCGCAAAGCCATGAACCGCTACGACCGTCTCGAGGCCGAGTTCCTCGCAGGAGGCGGTTACGCGGCCGAGGCCGAGGCTGCTGCTATTTCCTCCAACCTGGCTCTTCCCGAGCGGCTCCTGAACCAGCCGCTCAAGACCCTCTCCGGCGGCCAGCGCCGCCGCGTGGAACTGGCCCGGATCCTTTACTCGGACGCCGAGACCCTTCTCCTGGACGAACCCACCAACCACCTTGACGCAGACTCCATCACCTGGCTCCGCGACTTCCTCAAGGGCCACCAGGGCGGGCTGATTGTGATCAGCCACGACGTGGAGCTCCTCGAGGCGACGGTCAACAAGGTTTACCACCTGGACGCCAACAGGGCGCAGATCGACTTCTACAACATGGGTTGGAAGCGCTACCTGCAACAGCGCGAAACCGATGAACGCGCCCGCAAGCGCGAACGCGCCAATGCCGAGAAGAAGGCCCAGGTCCTCATGGACCAGGCCAACAAGATGCGTGCCAAGGCCACCAAGGCCGTCGCGGCGCAAAACATGGCGAAGCGTGCCGAGCGGCTGCTCGGGGGCCTCGAAGCAGTCCGCGAGAATGACCGCGTGGCAGCCTTGCGTTTCCCGGATCCAGCTCCGTGCGGCAAGACTCCGCTCACGGCAGAAGGGCTGAGCAAGTCCTACGGCTCCCTGGAAATCTTCACCGACGTGGACCTGGCAATCGACCGCGGCTCCAAGGTGGTCATCCTGGGGCTCAACGGTGCAGGCAAGACCACCCTCCTGCGGATGCTCGCCGGGGTGGACAAGCCCGACACCGGCGACATCGTCCCGGGCCACGGGCTCAAAGTGGGCTACTACGCCCAGGAACACGAAACCCTGGACCACGACCGCACCGTGCTGGAGAACATGCGTTCATCCGCTCCGGACATGAAGGACGCGGAGGTCCGCGGGATCCTCGGTTCCTTCCTGTTCTCGGGCGACGACGTCGACAAGCCGGCTGGCGTGCTTTCCGGCGGTGAGAAGACGCGACTGGCCCTCGCCACGATCGTGGCCTCGAGCGCCAACGTGCTGCTCCTGGACGAGCCCACCAACAACCTCGACCCCGCCAGCCGCGCCGAGATCCTCGGTGCCCTGCGGAACTATTCCGGTGCCGTCGTCCTCGTCAGCCACGATGAAGGCGCCGTGGCGGCGCTGAACCCGGAACGCGTCGTCTTGCTTCCGGACGGCGTCGAGGACCACTGGAACGAAGACTACCTGGACCTCATCACCCTCGCTTAGGGGAGCGGGTCAGGGCATTTCCCACGGCACGGAGGCAAGCGGGCGGCCTAGTTCGATGTAGCTTTTCAGATTCGACAGGACCGCCGACCAGCCGCGGCTCGCAATGGCGAGCTGTTCGTCGTCGGCAATGTTCCTGTGATGGACGGTGAGCCGGGCAATGCCGTCATGTGATTCGATGGTGAAAGTGACCACATCGGGCTTCACCACCTCCGGAACCGAGGGATCCTCCCACGTGTTCACGAGGCGCGCCGGCGGCGTCGCTTCGAGGATGGTTCCCACGACGTCGGCAGTTCCCGAGCCATCCGTGCGCTGGTGCTCCCAGCGTGAACCTGCCTTCCAGTCCGAGACATTGGCATGGCCCCAGTACTCGGCGCTTTGGGCTGCATCCGTCAGGGCCGTCCAAATCTGGTCCGGGGTTCCTTCGATGTACGTGACGTAGGTGTATTCAGCCATGCTCACCAGCCTAGCCGCAGGGCGGGCCGGATCAACGCCTCAGCGGACCTTCAGGGGCTGGGCGGCCGTAATCCGTTGGAGTTCGCCGTAGCTGATGGAGAACATCGAGTTATGGTCACCCGCGCCGGCCCAAAGTAGTGGGTGCTCCTGGAGCGAGATGTCGAGGATCGTTCGTATGGGCTGCGGGTGTCCAAGGGGGGCTACGCCGCCCACGGCTTGGCCGGTGTGCTCCAGCACGAACTCAGGGCTGGCACGGCGGATCCTGGCTGTTCCCAGGGAGGCTGCCACGAGGGCGGTGTCCACCTTCGCGGCCCCGCTCGCGAGGATCAGCAGGGGTGCACCGTCAAGTTCGAAGACCAGGCTGTTGGCGATGGCCGCAACATCGCAACCGAGCAAGGATGCTGCCGCAGCCGCGGTGGGGACTTCGTCGTCGAAAGTCCGCACCGTGTCTTGCGCGCCGGCGGCGGTCAGCGCCGACTTCACATTCAGGACGGGGGCGGGGGCCGCTTCAGTACCCTTGTGCATCCAGGATCGCGTCTTCCTCTTCTTCGGCCGTCGGCCGCTTCGATTTCCGGGGTGCGGGTGCCTTGCGACGAGGCATCGCGCTGAGTTCTTCCTCTTCCTCTTCTTCGTCCTGGGCGTCGATCAGCGCGTTCCGCGCCTGTTGCCTCGCCGCGTAGCCGAAACCCACGAACATCAGCACGCCGAAGGCGAACCATTGCAAGGAGTAGGAGAGGTGGGTGCCCTCGTCCGTGGCCGGTTTGGCGAACGGCGCGGGCATCACCTGGGCAGCCGGCGATTCCGAGGCCAACTGCCCGTAGGCGCCGGTCAAGATGGGGTAATGAAGTTCCGCGGCGTAGGCAGGAAGATCGATCGATTGCAACTGGCCGTCTACCGCGCCGCGGCCCAGGTCGGCTTCCGAAGCCTGCAAACGTACGACGACGGTGACGTCGCCGGCCGGCGGGGCCGGGATGCTGTCCGGGTGGCCGGGAGTTTTGTTTCCGATGGGCAGCCACCCGCGGTCCACCACTACGGCGTCGCCGCTCGACAAGCGGAACGGGACCACTACCTCGTATCCGGGTTGGCCATTGAGGGGACGGTTACGGACAACGCGTTGGCCCGAAACGTCATAGCTCCCATGGAGTTCCACCTGCGCCCATTCCCGTTCAGGGTCCAATGATTGGAACTGTGCCTTGGCAGCCGAAAAGGGAAGGGGGGTGGCCGAGTAGTTGTTGACGACTCGATTGATTTCCGCCAAGGTCTCTGCCCTGCGGTCCATCTGCCAGCGGCCCAGCAAAACGCAGCCGGTGGCAAAGACCAGGGCCAGGACGAAGTAGCCCAGCCACTTGCTGGAAAAAAGAAAACGATACATTCAGCGGGCCTCGCCTGTGTCAGTGGTCTTGTCGAAAGGTACTGTCTCTTTCCACAGGCCTCGGGTCTGCAAGTAGTCCTCCAACCATTCCCGGTGCTCATCGCAGGACAACCACACCTTGCGGCGCTCCGGAGTATGGATACGGGGATTGTTCCACAGGAGCTGCCACGTGGCAGCCGCGCGGCATGCCTTGCGCGAACATACAGCCGCAGGCGAGCCATCGGGCCCGGCGTGCTGTTCATTCTCCAGCCCCAGCCCGCCCAAAGTGAAGATGTTCATGAAGCCGCCTGTTCTTCCCCGCTGAACGGATACGTGCGTTTTACGCCGCCGGTGTAGTCATCGGGTTCCGGGGCGGTAGCGTCCTCGCCGCCAGTGTCGTCGTCGATGAGTTCGCCCTGCAAAACGGTGACGGGCGCCGCGGGCGGTTCCCCTTCTTCTGCAGGCGACGCTTCCAGCTCCACGGCCGGGACATAGTCCAACAAGGCATCGCTGTGGACTTCGGCTTTGTCGCTGCCGTTGGCGATCACCACGGCAATCCAGGGCAGGAACACGGCACCGGCAACGGCGATGATCTTGAACCAGCCGTCGACCACGAAAATGAGGATGAGGCACACCAAGCGGATACCCATCGCCACGGCGTACTTGATCATCCGTTCGCGCATGTCGTCCGAGTGGGCGGCAGCGGCGTCGGTAATGCTGTGCACCACGGGGTCACCCGAAACGGCGTCCGGATCCCCTGGCGCCTGCAGGGGACTGCTATCTCTTGTCACGGCTGATTCATCACGCTCCAACGGCTCCCCTCAATTCTCTCACCCCGGAACGGGCCTCCCAAACCGCGCCGGGCGCAGCTACCCGCGGCCACGGTCTCGCGGCGGCTAAGATCGATGCAGGAAATCACCCACTTTCAAGCGGCATATTGCTGCCGCGGAACTCTGGAGACCAGCATGTCTGAAGCAGTATCAAACGCCCGCAGTGTCCTGATCACGGGCGGAAACCGCGGCATCGGCCTGGCTATCGCAGAGGCATTCCTCGCCAACGGCGACAAAGTTGCCGTGACCTACCGCAGCGAAACACCCCTTCCCGAGGGCATCCTCGGCGTCAAGGCAGATGTGACCGACGAGGCCTCCCTCGATGCCGCGTTCAAGGAAGTCGAGGCGGCCCACGGGCCTGTCGAGGTTTTGGTAGCCAACGCCGGAATCACCAAGGACACGCTTCTCCTGCGCATGAGCGAGGACGATTTCACATCCGTCATCGACACCAACCTCACGGGTGCCTTCCGGGTCATCAAGCGTGCATCGAAGGGCATGATCCGTTTGCGCAAGGGGCGGGTTGTGTTGATCTCTTCCGTGTCGGGGCTCTACGGTGCCCCGGGACAGATCAATTACTCGGCCTCGAAGGCGGGCATGGTGGGCATCGCCCGTTCCCTCACCCGGGAGCTTGGCAGCCGGGGGATCACCGCGAACGTGGTGGCACCGGGTTTCATCAACACGGACATGACCGCGGAGCTTCCCGAGGACACCCAGAAAGCCTATTTGGCGAGTGTTCCGGCAGGCCGCTTCGCCGAGGCATCCGAGGTCGCCAACGTGGTCCGGTGGATCGCCAGCGATGAAGCCGCATACATCTCCGGTGCTGTCATCCCCGTGGATGGCGGCCTGGGCATGGGGCACTAGATCACCAATCCCGCTGGCATGATTGACTCGGGACTTATGGAACGTGGATGTTTTGCACAAGTCGGATGTTTTGAACAAGTTGGACGCTTTGAATAAAGGAGCACGAATGGGACTGCTGGACAACAAGACGGCAATCGTCACCGGTTCTTCGCGCGGCATCGGCGCTGAAGTAGCCAAGATCCTGGCCGGCGAGGGCGCTGCCGTCGTCGTCAACTACCGCCAGAAGGCCCCCCGGGCCAACAAGGTAGTGGGCGAGATCCAAGCGGCCGGTGGCCGTGCTGTCGCCGTCGGCGCGGACCTGACCACCCAGGAAGGCGTCCAGGCGCTGGCCAGCGCGGCCATGGAGGAATTCGGTTCGCTGAACGTCCTCGTGCTCAACGCTTCCGGCGGCATGGAATCCGGCATGGAAGAGGACTACGCCCTCAAGCTGAACCGCGACGCCCAGATCAACATGCTCAACGCCGCTGTTCCGCTGATGCCGGAGGGTTCCCGCGTGGTGTTCGTCACGAGCCACCAGGCGCACTTCGTCGAGACCGTTCCCACGATGCCCGAGTACGAGCCCGTAGCCCGCAGCAAGCGCGCCGGCGAAGACGCACTGCGTGAACTGCTTCCGCACCTTGCCGACAAGGGCATCTCGCTCGTGGTGGTTTCCGGTGACATGATCGAAGGCACCGTGACTGCGACCCTGCTGGACCGCTCCAACCCGGGCGCCATTGAGGCCCGCCGGGCCGAGGCAGGCAAGCTGTACTCGGTGGAGGAATTCGCCGCCGAGGTGGCGAAGATGGCCACGGCCGACGTTGAGAGCGGCCACACCGAATACGTCGGCGGCGCCGACTACTTCGGCAGGAGCGCTTTTTAGGTTGCAAACACGAAAGAGCGGCCGGGACTGTCTCTGAAATACCCGGTCCCGGCCGCTCTTTCGTTGCGTGTGAAATGCCGCCTAAACGCCGGCGATATGGCGGACCGCGTCCAGGTACGGCATGTTGATGGCGGCATCGGCTACCGCCCGGACGGCAGGCTTGGCGTTGAACGCCACACCGATGCCCGCCGTGCCCAGCATGTCGAGGTCATTGGCGCCGTCGCCCACCGCGATGGTGTGCTCCAAGTCGATTCCCTCGGCCGCTGCCCACTCGCGAAGGTACTTCTCCTTCGCGGCGCGGTCGATCACGTCGCCAAGCACCTTGCCCGTCAGGAAGCCGTCAACGATCTCAAGTTCATTGGCGATCCAGTAGTCCAGGCCGAGTTCCTCAGCGATGGGCCGCAGGATCTGGTTGAAGCCGCCGGACACCACCGCCACCGTATGGCCGGCTGCCTTGAAAGCGGCCACGAGTTCCGCGGCACCCTCGCTCAGGCGGACCTCGGCGCGGACGGCGTCGACGACGGCGGACGGCAGGCCTGCAAGGACCGCCACCCGGGCATGGAGGCTTTGTGCGAAGTCCAGTTCGCCGCGCATCGCGGCCTCCGTCACGGCCGCTACTTCTTCGCGTTTCCCGGCGTGTGCGGCCAGCAGTTCGATCACTTCCTGCTGGATCAGGGTGGAGTCCACATCCATGATCAGGAGCTTGCGCGAAGCGTCACGCAGTGCGTCGGTGACGATCGCGGTGTCCATGCCCGGTGCCGCGGCCTCGGAGACCCTGCGCCGGATGCCTGACAAGTCTGCGACAGTAGCCCCGTCAACGGCCAGGCCCATGGTGTAGACCCCGAAGCGTTCGTCGCCGGATTGCGACTCCGACGTGAGGGAAGCCCCCGAACCGGACAGCACCTCGCGCAGGTGTTCAAGCTCCGGAAGGGACAGATTCACGCCATAGCTGACGGCGGTCAAGTTCGAACTCATGGCTGCAATCTTAGCGAGCGGGGAACCGCCGCCCGAACTCGTGTTTCATTCACGCCATCGCGCAAACCATGTGACCGGAGTTCCAGTTATCTATCGCCCCTGTTTTTGTCCTAGTGTCTACTCCTATGAGTGATGTTCTGGAATTGGCTTCCGTCAGTGTTGTCCGAGGTACCAAGACCCTGTTGGACAAGGTTGACTGGCAGGTCAATGAAGGCGAGCGCTGGGTCATCCTCGGTCCCAACGGTGCCGGCAAGACCACTCTTCTCCAGATCGCTGCCGCCCGGATGCACCCCACGAGCGGGAAAGCCGGGATCCTTGACGAGACACTGGGCCGCGTGGACGTCTTCGAGCTCCGCCCGCGCATCGGCCTTTCCTCCGCAGCCTTGGCCACCCAGATCCCGGAGCAGGAAAACGTGCTGAACGTTGTGGTCACCGCCGCTTATGGCGTAACCGGCCGCTGGCGCGAAGGATACGAGCGCGACGACGAGCGCCGCGCCTTCGGCCTTCTCAACGAGTGGGGGATGGGCCCGCTGTTGAACCGCTCCTTCTCCTCGCTTTCCGAAGGTGAGCGCAAGCGGGTTCAGATCGCCAGGGCGCTCATGACCGATCCTGAGCTGCTCCTGCTCGACGAGCCGGCCGCGGGCCTGGACCTTGGCGGACGCGAAGAGCTCGTCCACAAGCTGGGTGAGCTCGCCCGCGACGAGGACGCTCCCGCCATGGTCCTCGTGACCCACCACCTTGAAGAAGTTCCTCCGGGATTCACCCACGCGATGCTGCTTCGCGACGGCGGCGTGGTTGCCGCGGGACCCATCGAGGAAGTCCTGACAGCAGAACACCTCAGCAACACCTTCGGCCTGCCCCTGGACGTGACCGAGAACTCAGGCCGCTACACGGCCACCGCCCGCCGCTAGGCCGGGCAGCGAGAATCAGTGGAGATCCTTAGCGGCATCCTGGTCTTTTTCGCGGGCTTGTGGGCCGGAACCATCAACAGCGTTGTCGGCTCCGGCACGCTCGTGACGTTCCCGGTCCTCATTGCCCTCGGCTACGCACCCGTCACGGCGACCATCAGCAACGCCATGGGGCTTGTCGCAGGCAACGTGACAGGAGCCTGGGGCTACCGCCACGAACTCAAGGGCAGGGGCAGGCAACTGCTGCGCCTCTTGCCGGCGTCGCTCCTTGGCGGGATCACGGGTGCCTGGCTGCTGCTGCACCTCCCGGAGAAGGTCTTTTACTACGCCGCCCCCATCCTGATCGTCGTCGCGCTGCTCATGGTGCTCTTCCAGCCCAGACTCCAACGGTGGGTTCAGGACCGGGCAGGCAACCCCGAGCACGCCATCCACGACAAGCGCCACACCGTGGTCCTGGTGGTCCTGGTGTACCTCGCCGGGGTCTATGGCGGCTATTTCGTGGCGGCCCAGGGCATCCTGCTGGTCGGCATTCTGGGTGTCTTCATGACGGGCACCATCCAAAACGCCAACGCCATGAAGAACATCCTTGTGTTGGCCGTCAACGTGGTGGCAGCCTGCTCCTACCTCCTGTTTGCCTTTGGCCGGATCGAATGGCCTGTCGTGGCCGTCATCGCGGTCAGTTCATTGATCGGCGGACTGGTGGGCTCCAAAGTGGGACGGCGTTTGAAGCCCCTCGCGCTGCGCATCGTAATCTTCGCGCTCGGCATCGTGGCCCTCGGCTTCATGATCGCCAACCTGCTGAAATAGGAACCCGTGACCTTCCACTACCTCGAAACCGCTGACGACCCGCGTGTTGCCGACTACACCCAACTGACGGATGTCCACCTCCGCAAGCTCCGCGAGCCCGTCGAAGGCATGTACATCGCAGAGTCGTCACGGGTGCTGAGACGCGCCCTCGCGGCCGGGCACCAGCCCCGTTCCTTCTTCCTGGCGGAGAAATGGCTGGAAGACCTCGACGACGTTTTCCAGCAGTTCCCCGAGGTACCGGTCTATATCGGCAAGGCTTCCCTGCTCGAGGAAATCACGGGATTCCATCTGCACCGCGGTGCCATGGCTGCCATGCATCGGCCCGCGCCGGTGCCCCTTGAGGAACTCCTGGCCGGGGCACAGCGCGTGGCGGTCCTCGAGGACGTCGTCGACCACACGAATGTCGGCGCCATCTTCCGTTCCGCGGCCGCGCTCGGAGTGGACGCCGTGCTCGTGTCCCCGCGCTGCGGGGATCCCCTGTACCGCCGCAGCGTCCGGGTGAGCATGGGCACTGTGTTCCAGGTTCCCTGGGCGCGGCTCGAGTCCTGGCCGGGTGACCTTGAACGGCTCAAAGAGCAGGGCTTCACCGTCGCCGCCATGGAGCTGACTGACGACGCAGTGGACCTCGACGATCTTGCCGCCAGCAATCCCGGAAAGCTCGCCCTCGTCCTCGGCACCGAAGGCGCGGGCATGAGCCCGGAGACGCTCGCCGCCGTCGACCTCGCCGTAAGGATTCCCATGCGCGCGGGCGTCGACTCGCTCAACGTCGCTGCCGCCTCGGCCGTGGCCTTCTGGGAACTGCGCCCGCGCGACTGACGCGGTTGGTTCAAGCAAGGTGCGGTTTCCGCTATGATTGATTGTTGGCCCGGCACTGGGTATCTGTTTCAGTGCGCGGACCGAATCCATTCATACCTGGCAGCTGGCAAAATCCAGCTGCGTGAACAAAAGGTCCCATTATGAAGTCTGATATCCACCCGAAGTACGAAGCTGTTGTATTCAACGACCTGGCTTCCGGCGTCAAGTTCCTGACCAAGTCCACCGTGTCTTCTTCCAAGACCATCGAGTGGGAAGACGGCAACACCTACCCGGTCATCGACGTCGAAATCTCCTCGGAGTCCCACCCGTTCTACACGGGCAAGCAGCGCATCATGGACTCTGCAGGCCGCGTCGAGCGCTTCAACGCTCGCTTCAAGGGCTTCGGCGGCAAGAAGTAATCAACTTCACCTCCAAGCTTCTGTGAAAGCCCGCACCCGCCGGACCTCCGGTGGCTGCGGGCTTTTGCGTTTTCCGGCAGGATGGAAGCCATGACTTCCAGCATGGCATTCCAACATGCCGAACCCCGGCTCCATGGCGAGTACAAGGTCCCCGGCGGCAAGCTCGTGGTGATCGACCTCGACGTCGTGGACGGGCGGTTCGCGCATGTTTCGCTCAGCGGGGACTTCTTCCTGGAACCGGACGAGGCTCTCCTGGACATCAACCGGGCGCTCACGGGCCTTCCGGAAAGTTCGACGCCGGTGGAGATCTCCGCAGCCGTCTCCGCCGCATTGCGCGCGGACACTGTCCTGTTCGGCTTCTCAGCCGACGCGGTCGCCGTCGCTGTCCGCAGGGCGCTGTCCAAGGCCAGCGGGTGGGCGGACCACCAATGGGAGGTCATCCCGCCGTCGGTCCTTCCCACGCACCTCAACGTCGCGTTGGACGAGGTCCTCACCGAGCAGGTCGGGGCCGGACTCCGCAGCCCCACCTTGCGCTTCTGGGACTGGGAAGAGCCGTCAGTGGTGATCGGCAGCTTCCAGTCCTACCGCAACGAGGTGGATCCCGACGGCGTGGCGCGCCACGGAATCACGGTGGTCCGTCGCATCAGCGGCGGGGGAGCCATGTTCATGGAAGCCGGGAACTGCATCACCTATTCGCTTTATGTGCCGCAGAGCCTGGCGGATGGCATCAGTTTTGCCGATTCCTATGCCTTCCTGGATGCGTGGGTCATGGCCGCTTTGGAAAAACTGGGCATTTCGGCGTTCTACGTCCCGCTCAATGACATCGCCACCGAGCAAGGCAAGATCGGCGGCGCCGCGCAAAAGCGCCTCGCCAACGGCGGAATGCTGCACCACGTCACCATGAGCTATGACATCGACGCCGACAAGATGGTCGAGGTCCTGCGCATCGGCAAGGAAAAGCTCTCCGACAAAGGAACCCGCAGCGCAAAGAAGCGCGTCGATCCGCTCCGGCGGCAAACCGGACTGGCGCGGACGGACATCATCGAAGCCATGCAGGAGGTTTTCACCGAGCGCTACGGCGCCACGGAGTCCAGCATCACCGACGCCGAACTGGCAATAGCCCGGGAACGGGTGCAGTCAAAGTTCGGTACCGAAGAATGGCTGCACCGTGTTCCTTAGTCACTTGGCTTGATACGCGTCCACTGCCTGTTCCAGGACCGGACCGTGGAGCGGCCATGAGTCGGCCGAAGCAGCCACGAGGTAGACCCGCAGGTCTGCCGTTGACGACGACACAGTCGCGGATACGCTGCCGGGTCGCGTTCGGCAGGACTCGCATCGGCCAGACTGAAAGGACCCCGGTGCCGGCCCGGTGCGCTACCGGTTTCCATCGCCGTCGTCCGGTCCGCTGTGGTCGTCGCCGTCGCGGTCGCCTCCATTGGGGTGCTGCGGGGGCGGCGGAACCATCCGGGGTGGCGCCTGTGCTGGAGGCGGAACGACGGTTGGCGGCGCTGGGGGTGGAACGACGGCGGGCGGGGTAGCAGGGGGCGCGACCGGCGTCGCCGTCGGTGCAGGAGACGGCGCGCTTGGGGCGGGCGTTGTGCTCGCCGGCGGGCTTGCAGGTGCCGGAGCGGCGGGTTGTCCGCCGAAGCAGCCTCCGAGCAAAAGGCTGGTGCCCAGCGCCGCGCCGGCGAGCAGGGGGCGAGGAATCTTCATAGTGACCGTCCTCAAGCAAGGCCCATGCGGGGCGCCGGGCTTTGCATCTAAAGACGACGCCCGCGATCTCCTTGGTTCAAGGCTGGCTCGTCAACGCCGGCACCCGGCTCAGCCCTCTTGCGGCGCTTCGGTTTCTTGTTGCGAAGCTCCTGCGGCTTGGGCCGTCAGGGCCCGGAACAAGTGGCTTCGCTGCTCGATGACGATGCGCCGGAGCCCGCGCGGAGCCGCCGTGTGGGCGCTCAGCCACTCGTCCGTGCGCCGGAGCACCGGATGATCTGCCGGAGCCATGCCGTCCCGCAGGTCCTGGGTTGCGGGGAACAAGCCCCGCACAATCCGGCTTGCGATCTCGATGCTCCGGGACTGCCAGACATCCTCCAAGCAGGTGAAGTACGGTTCCGTGAAGCCATCCAGGAGCCCGGACGGTGCAAGTGCGAAGCCTGCGATGGTCGCGCTCAGAATCTCATTGGAGAGCCCGGTGTCGTTGACGGCGGCATTCCATGCGGCCGTCTTGACGTCGGCATTCGGACGGGCAGCGGCGGCCAGGGCATGGCCTTCGCGTCCCGACGCGGTGCGGTCCACGGCTAGCTCGGCATCCAGTTCCGAGAGCGTGGCCGCTCCGTTGGCTGCCAATGCTTGCCACAGGCTCCACCGGAGATCCGCATCCACCGTGAGGCCGTCCACTGTCACGCTTCCGGAGAGAATGCCGCGGAAGTACTCAACATACGCGCCGTCATGGCGCGACAACTCCGCCAGGGTCCTGGCCCACGCGAGTTGCTGGTCGGAACCCGGCTGGGAGGTCCGCAGCTGCATCGCGCTAGCCGCCATCAGGCCCTTCCGGACCTCATCGCGCTGCGGAGCAGGGACGTAACGCTCGACGGCGGTCACCGCGTTGCCCAGGACGTTGAGGAGGACGCCGATTCCCGGTTCGGCCGGGGCGAAGCGTTCGACGGCGGTGACGTACAGCGCCGCCGGAGTGACGGCGTCGCGCGCCGAATCCCACAAAGCAGTCCAGCACAAGGCCCGGGCCATGGGGTCGCTGAGGCGGTCCAGGGAGGAACGTACCGTTGCTTCGGACTCCGCATCCAGGCGGACCTTGGCATAGCTGAGGTCCTCGTCGTTGACGAGAAGGAGGGCCGGGCGCGGTTTGCCCGCGAGTTCCGCGACGGGGGTGTCGGCACCGTCGGCGTCGAGCTCGATGCCCTCCGTGCGGAGCAACCGGCCGTCGTCGTCAAAGTTGTAAAGGCCGATCCTGAGCCTATGCGGCCGGTGTTCCTGCTTGCCCGTGACGGGATCCACGGAGTCCTGCCGCAGGGTGACCGCCGCCATGGCATCGCCATTCCCCGAGATCTCCGCCGCAAGGGTGGAGATGCCCGAGGTCTGCAGCCATTGCCGGGCCCAGGTTCCAAGGTCTCGGCCGGATGCCGCGCCCAGGGCTTCGAGGAGGTCGGCGAGCGAGGTGTTGCCGTACTCATGATCCTTGAAGTAGCGCCGCGAGCCGGCAATGAACGCCTCGAAACCAACGTAGGCCACCAATTGCTTGAGCACGGATGCGCCCTTGGCATAAGTAATGCCGTCGAAGTTCTGCTTGGCGGCTTCCAGGTCCGGAATGTCCGCGACGATCGGGTGGGTGGTGGGCAACTGGTCCTGCAGGTACGCCCAGGACTTGCGCTTGTTCGCGAAATTCACCCACGCGCTGTCCCAGTCCGTGGCCTTGTCCACGCCGAGTGTGCCCATGTAGTCGGCGAAGGATTCCTTGAGCCAAAGGTCGTCCCACCAAGTCATGGTCACGAGGTCGCCGAACCACATGTGGGCCATCTCGTGCATGAGGGTGTTGGCGCGGGCCTGGTACTGGGCATCGGTGGCCCGCGAGGTGAAGACGTACTTCTCCGTGAAGGTGACGAGCCCGGGATTTTCCATCGCGCCGAGGTTGTACTCCGGCACGAACGCCTGATCGTACTTGCCCCACGGGTACGGGTAGTCGAAGAGATCGTTGAAGAAGTCCAAGCCGTTCTTCGTCAGCCGGAAAAGTTCCGCGGCGTCGAAGGACTCCTGCATGGATGCGCGGCAATAGAGCGCCAGCGGAACCTCAAGGTTCGTCCCGTCGTCGAGCGTCGTGCTCCAGTGGTCCTCGGCGCGGAAATAGGGACCGGCGAGAACGGTGGTGATGTAGGTGGACATCCGCTTGGTGGTGGCGAAGTCCCAGCGGCTCGTGGCCGGATCGCTCGTCAATTGCGTCCGGGAGACCTCGGCGCCGTTCGAAGCCACCTGCCAGGCGGAGGGTGCCATGACGTGGAAGGTGAATTCGGCCTTCAGGTCCGGCTGCTCGAAGTTCGCGAAGACGCGGCGGGCGTCCGCCGGTTCGTATTGCGTGTAGAGGTAGCACTGCCCGTCGGCGGGGTCGACGAAGCGGTGCATGCCCTCGCCGGATCTGCTGTACAGGGCGGTTCCGGTGACCGTGACCTGGTTTTCGGCCTGGAGATTGTTGAGGTGGATCCTGTCGCCGTCCACCACCTCGGCGACGTCGAGTCCTTTTCCGTTGAGGAAGACGCTGTGCACGCCGCCGTGGATGAAATCCAGGAACGTGGAGGAGCCGGGCTCCGCGGAGAAGTTGATGACGCTGCGGCTCGTGTACCCTGGCACGGCGGCATCGGCGGCTCCGCGGACGTCAAGGGAGACGTCGTAGCTGTGGGTGCTGATCAGGGCTGAACGGGTGGCGGCTTCGGCGCGCGCCAAGTTGTGATTCGACACCCCGCTATCTAATCATGAGCAATACCGCACCCAAGCCCAGGAGGGCGATAAGGAACCAGGAGCCAAGCGCTACGAGCACGGCACGGCCGCCAGTGTGCAACAGGGTGCGGACGCGGACCGCGGAACCCAGCCCGAACAAGGCCGAGGCGGGCAGGATGTCCTGGAGCCCTCCCGCGGCGTCCAGCACGCCAGGGCCCGGCCAGCCCACGGAACGCACGGTCACCAGGGCAACGGGCAGGACCGTGTCCTGGTGTTTGATGCGGCGCACCGCGGCCATCGCTCCGATCGCCGAGGCCCCGCAATGGAGAAGCCGGTGGCTATCAGGAGGGCGCCATCGCGCGGAAGCTTTACCAGCCGGGCCAGCCCGTAGGTGCCCGCGAAACTGAGGAGCACGACGGCGGCGATCAGGACGAGCGCAAACCAGCCGAGGTTGAGGACATCCACAACGCTGACCTTCAGTCCCAGCAACACGATGCCTGCCCGCATGTGGCGCTTGGCGGCGAAGTCGAGGCCCGGGCGGGCGCGTCCGGCAGCCCAGGTTGCTGTGCCCGGTATATTTGCAGCTAACAAACCCAGCGCTACAGCGGCTGTCATGGCAGGGATGGGGGGAAGCAGGGCATGGACACTGAAGGCAAGTCCGGTGGCTGCCACCGCCATGACGATCCCGGCTCCCCATCGGGAGACGGGGATCGGAAAACGCTTGGGCTGCATGCGTCAACCTTGATGCATGCAGGCGCTGAAATGCGAACCGGGTTCACACCTGGTGTCGCAACATGCAGAACGCGAAATGCGTTCGTAATCGAAAAGGTGATTGTCTGAATCCCATGTCAGAGCTATTCCGGGATTACTCCGAGGCCGCCGTCCGTTCCGGCGCCTACGACGAAATGTTCGCCCCAGGCACCGTTGCCCGAAAATCGTACGGCCAGGTGGACGGCGCGCTCCGCGAGCTTTCGCTTGCCGATGTGAGCGCCCGCGCTGAGTCGATGGCGCGGACCTTCCTGGACCGGGGCGTGACCTTCGATTATGCGGGGGAGGAGAGACCCTTCCCGCTGGATATCGTGCCGAGGGTGATTCCGGCTGATGAGTGGGATGTGCTTGAACGGGGGGTAAAGCAGCGCGTCCGCGCGTTGGAGGCGTTCCTGGATGATGTCTACGGTCGCATGACGGTGGTCGCGGACGGCGTCGTGCCGCGGGCATTGGTCACCACGAGTGCCCATTTCCATCGGGCGGTGCATGGTTTCGAGCCGGCGGGAGGCGTGCGTGTGCATGTCTCCGGTATCGACGTGGTCCGCGATGCGGCCGGCACGTTCCGGGTGCTGGAGGACAACGTCCGCGTGCCTTCGGGCGTGTCCTACGTGTTGGAGAACCGCCGGGCGATGGCAAAGGGGTTGCCGGAAGCGTTCGGTCAGCAGCACATCCGTCCGGTCGAGGAATACCCTCGCCGTTTGCTCTCGGCATTGCGCAAGACGGCTCCCTCCGGGGTGGACGACCCGACCGTGGTGGTTTTGACCCCCGGGGTCTTCAACAGTGCCTACTTCGAACACACCCTGCTGGCCGGGTTGATGGGCGTCGAACTGGTCGAGGGCAGGGACCTCATCTGCCGCGGAAACCGGGTCTACATGCGCACCACCGCCGGTGAGCAGCGCGTCGACGTGATTTACAAGCGGATCGACGACGAGTTCCTGGATCCGCTGCAGTTCCGTTCCGATTCCATGCTCGGTTGTCCGGGACTCGTGAACGCGGCCCGGGCAGGCGGAGTGACCATCGCGAACGCCGTTGGAAACGGGGTGGCCGATGACAAGCTGGTCTATTCCTACGTGCCTGACCTGATCCGGTACTACCTGCACGAAGAGCCGGTGATCGCCAACGTGGAGACTTTCCGGCTTGAAGAGAAGGAAGCCCGCGAGCAGGTCCTCGACCGGCTGGAGGAACTCGTGGTCAAGCCGGTCGACGGGTCCGGGGGCAAGGGCCTGGTGATCGGTCCGGATGCTTCACGGGACGAGCTGGATGCTTTGCGGAAGCGGGTGCTGGCGGATCCGCGAGGTTGGATCGCGCAGCCCGTGCTGCAGCTTTCCACCGTGCCCACCCTCTCGGGAGACCGCTTCGGGCCCCGCCACGTGGACCTGCGTCCATTCGCGGTGAACGACGGCGACGACGTCTGGGTGCTGCCGGGCGGACTGACCCGGGTGGCACTGAAGGAGGGCTCGCTGATCGTGAACTCTTCCCAGGGTGGTGGTTCCAAGGACACGTGGGTACTCTCGGACTCCCCGCAATTGCCCGCGGCAGAGCTGCCCCGTTCGGCCATCACGGTCCGTGAACAGGTCTCGGTCTGGCCGGTCGAAAGCAACTGGCGGGACCGCCAATCGGACCAGCAGCAGTGATCGGTCACGCCATGGTGCCGGAGCAGGACACATCCATCGTTACAACGCAGGACCCGAAGGAGGCACAGCCCCATGCTGAGCCGTATTGCTGAATCCCTTTTCTGGATCGGCCGTTATGTGGAGCGGGCCGACGGAACGGCCAGAATCCTGGACGTCCATCTCGAACGCCTGAACCACCTTCCGCTCGAGGAACAGCGCAGCGTGGCGAGGGAACTCCTGGCTGTCATGGGAGCCCGGCCGCAGAGCGAGGAATTCGGCTTGCCGGAACTGCTTCACGCCCTCGCTTATGACAAGACGAGTGCCACCTCCATTGCCGGGTCCCTGGGCGCTGCGCGGGAGAATGCGCGGCGTGCGCGCGAGACCGTGTCCTCCTCATTGTGGGAGAGCCTCAACACCACGTACTACGGGCTGAACCAGCATCGCAAGGACGTCGTGGGGACGTACCGTTTCTGCAACTGGGTACTGGAACGCACCGCCATGGTCAGGGGCCTCGCGGACACCACGGTGAGCCACGACGAAAGCTGGCTCTTCCTGGTCCTCGGCCGCTCTCTCGAACGGGCCGACATGACCGCGCGGATGCTGTCCACCAGGGATGTCCTCTCCGCGGGAATGTCCTGGGTGAACATGTTGCGTTGCGCCGGGGCCTACGAGTCATTCCTGCGGACCCGCCGTGCGGCCTTCGGAGACCAACACGCTGCCGAGTTCCTTCTGCTGGACCGTTTGTTCCCGCGCTCCATCGTCTTCGCCCTGCGCGACGCCGACGAGTGCCTCGCGAAGTTGGATCCCTCGGCGCAGCGGGTGGGCTTTATCAATGACGCCCGCCGGATCGTCGGCCAGGCCCGTACCTTCCTTGAGTTCCACCGCACGGACGATCTCATGTCCGAGCTGCCCGAGCATATGGACCGGGTGCAGAAGGCCGTCACACAGGCGTCCGACGCGATTTCCCGTAAGTACTTCAATCAGGCGGATGAACTGGCCTGGGTGGGAGAAGTTTCATGACCCGGCTGAGCATCGTCCACAAGACGGCCTACAAATACAACCGCCGCGTGACCCTGTCGTACAACGAGGCGCGCATGACCCCGCTGACCGATCCGCAACAAGTGGTGCTTGAGTCCTCGCTGAAGATCACCCCGTCGCAGGCTGCGGTGAGCACCTACCGTGACTATTGGGGCACCCGCGTCACCGCCTTCGATATGCAGATGCCGCACGAGCGCCTCGAAGTGGTGGCCACCACCACCGTTGAGGTCCACCGGGTGGAACGGATGGCCCTGGATGAAGAGATCGTCGGCTGGGATGTGATGGCTTCCGACGAGATCCGGGACCAGTTCAGCGACTGGTTGCCCCAGTCGCAGCTCACCGGTCCGGGGGAGGAAGTCCTCGGGATCATTCCAGCCGTCGTGGCCGGCAAGAATCCGCACGAGACGGCCATGGCCATCTTCGAATGGATGCGCGGCGAAATGAGCTATGTGAAGGGCACCACCGGCGTTACCACCAACGCCGAGGAAGCCTGGAACCAGCGTCAGGGAGTCTGCCAGGACCTGGCGCACTTGGCCATCGGCTCCCTCCGCAGTTGCGGCATCCCTGCCCGGTACGTGTCCGGTTACATCCATCCGCGGCCCACGGCCGAGATCGGTGAAACAGTCGCGGGCCAATCCCACGCGTGGCTGGAATGGTGGGACGGCGAATGGCGCAGCTGGGATCCCACCAACCACAAGCCTGCCGGAGACCTCCACGTCACCGTGGCGCGCGGCCGGGACTACCGGGACGTGCCTCCCCTGAAGGGCATCCTGTCCGGGGGCGGCGGCTCGGGTCTCACCGTGACCGTCGAGATCACCCGGCTCACCTAGGAGGCCCGCGGCCCTCCGCCTGGTCTTACCAGGGGGAGGGCTTGTAGTCCTTCAGGAAGACGCCGTACTGGTCTTCGCCGTTTTCGCCCATCACGATCGGATCGTAGACACGCGCCGCACCATCGACCAGGTCGAGCGGAGCATGGAAGCCTTCCTCCATGAGCCGCACCTTGGTGTAATGCGGGCGTTCATCAGTGATCCATCCGGTGTCGACGGCGGTCATCAGGATCCCGTCGCTGTCCAGCATCTCTTGTGCGCTGGTCCGGGTCATCATGTTCAAAGCGGCTTTTGCCATGTTGGTATGCGGATGCCCTGGGCCTTTGTAGGCGCGGGAGAACTGCCCTTCCATGGCAGAGACGTTTACGATGTACTTTCGGTGTGCCGTGGAGCGCTTCATGGCGCCCCGGAGCCGGCTGACCAGCAGGAACGGCGCCGTGACGTTGCAGAGCTGAACCTCGAGCATCTCGAGCGGATCGACCTCGTCCACCACTTGGGTCCAGCTGTTGATGGCCGCAAGGTCGGGAACCAGGCCGCCGGCGTCGATCGCGGTACCTGTCGCGATCCGCGCCAACGACGCGGAGCCCGTGGACAATGCGAGCGAGGTAATCGCATCACCTGCCAGCACGGGATGATCGGTGACGCTTTGGGTGATGGCCAAGGGGTGCTTGTCGTGGGCATGGCCGAAGGTGACCAGCTCCGGACCGCCGTTGGCTGCCTGCAGGGCCTCGGGCAGTGGCTCATCCTCGGCATCCACCAGGGGCTTGTACGCATTCCCCGAACGCCGGACTGTCTGGGCGGCGTTGTTGATGATGATATCGAGCGGGCCGGCTTCGTTGAGGGAGTCCGTGAGCGCCATGACCTGTGAGGGATCCCGGAGGTCGATGCCCACAATCCTGAGCCGGTGCAACCAGTCCGCGCTGTCTTCCATGGCGGCGAAACGTCGTGCCGCGTCCTTGGGGAAGCGGGTGGTGATGGTGGTGTGCGCGCCGTCGCGGAGCAAGCGGAGGGCGATGTACATGCCGATCTTGGCCCGCCCGCCCGTCAGGAGGGCACGGCGTCCGCTGAGGTCCGTGCGGGCATCGCGTTTACTGTGGCTGAAGGCCGCACATTCCGGGCACAACTGGTGGTAGAACGCGTCTACTTGCGTGTAGTGCTGCTTGCAGATGTAGCAGGGCCTGGACCGGATGAGGTGGCCCGCGATTTCGCCCGTGGCCGAGGTAGCCAGCTTGTTCCCGCGGGTCTCGTCGTCGATCCTGTCCGGGGCTGCGGTGGCAGTCAACGCAATGACAGCACGATCGGCTTCCGCGATTTCGTCCCGCTTGGTGACCCGGCGGTGGCGCTTGACGGCCTTGAACATCTTTCCCGTGGCACGACGGATGGCGACGTAGTCCGGGTGCTCCTCGTCGTAGGCGTGGATGGTGTTCAAGACCTTGAGGCAGGCCTGGATCTCTTCAGGCGTCAAATCGGCGGGGCTCATTGGGTCAATTTTACAGGGTCGGGCACAGCAAAGCCTCCCGGGCGGCAGTGGCGGGAGGCCTGCTGTCGCCCGGGAGGCCGGGGGCTGTCCTGGTTCCGGGGTTCCTGGTCAGACCTCTACCGAGGAAGCCTGGATTTTCGTGACCTGTTCCGCTGAGTCCCTGATGTCGGGGAACTTCTCGGTGGCAGCCTTGATCGCCTCCGGCACCGAGCGGCGGTATTCAGCCGCCAGCGCGAGCTCGGAGGCCTCCGGCTCTGGTACCACCTGGTCCTTTGCGAGCACGGTGATTCCGGATTCGGTGACCTTGAAGCCGCGGGCCCGGTCGAGGTCGGGATCCAAGCCAATGGCAGCCCCTGCGGGCACTTTCACGTTTTTGTCGATGATGGCCCGCTTGACCACGGCACCTGCACCGATGCGCACTTTGTCCATCAGCACCGAGTCCTGGACCCTGGTGGCCGGTCCTACGTAAACATCGTTGGACAACACGGACCCTTCCACGATTCCGCCGGAGATTACCGAGCCGCTGGCCACGATGGAGTCCAGCGCGGTGCCCACGGTGCTGTTCTCGCCCCGGACGAACTTAGCCGGCGGTGAAATACTCTGCCGCGTGTAGATGGGCCATTCCGAGTTGTACAGGTTGAATATCGGAACGGGTGAAATCAGGTCCATATGGGCGTCATAGAACGAATCGATGGTTCCAACGTCGCGCCAGTACGTGCGGTCGCGCTCGGTGGAACCGGGAATATCGTTGAGCGTGAAGTCGTAGACGCCCGCCTCACCCTGGGACACGAAGTAGGGGATGATGTCGCCACCCATGTCGTGTTTGGTGTCCAGGCGCTCCGCATCGATGCGAAGTGCTTCCACCAGGGCGTCGGCGTCGAAGACATAGTTGCCCATGGAGGCAAGGAACTGCGAGGGATCAGCGGCGAGGCCTTCCGTTTCGGCAGGCTTCTCCACGAACGCCGAAATCTTCTGCGGATCGTTCTTGTCGACCTCGATCACGCCGAACTGGTTGGCCATGTTCAGCGGCTGGCGGACGGCCGCAACTGTGGCCTTGGCGCCGCTGGCCACGTGCTGTTGGACCATCTGCTGGAAGTCCATGCGGTAAACGTGGTCCGCACCGACAACGACAACAATGTCGGGGTTGGCGTCGTGAATGAGGTTCAGGGACTGGTAGATGGCATTCGCGCTGCCGAGGAACCAGCTCTTGCCCACGCGCTGCTGGGCGGGAACCGAGGCCACGTATCTTCCCAGCTGGGTGGACATCCGCCAGGTCTCGGAAATGTGGCGGTCAAGACTGTGCGATTTGTACTGGGTCAACACCACGATCTGGAGGTACCCGGAATTGACCAGATTCGAGAGAGCGAAATCGATCAATCGATAGCCCCCCGCAAACGGCACCGCAGGTTTTGCCCTGTCTGCCGTCAATGGCATAAGGCGGTTTCCTTCGCCGCCAGCCAACACAATTGACAATACTTTCTTCAACGCCATGGTGTTTGCTCTCCCTGTACGTCTTTGTAGCCCCCGAAAAAAGCCCGGGTTGCCGGACCCTTTCACACTAGAACACATACTCCGGAAGGACTACGTTAGGTAGCGTGCGCGTAGACATTGTGACTAAAGAGTTTCCACCCGAAATCTATGGCGGGGCCGGTGTGCATGTTGCCGAGCTCAGCCGCGTCTTGGCGAAGCATGTGGATCTGCAGGTGCGTGCCTTCGGTGCGCCCCGTGATGCGGACTTCCACGGTGCAACGGTGACGTCGTATTCCACTCCGGATGATCTGGGGGCTGCGAACGCCGCCGTCCAGACCCTCGGGGTGGATTTGCGCATCGTGCCGGACATCGCCGGAGCGGACCTGGTCCACTCCCATACCTGGTACGCCAACATGGCCGGCCACCTGGCGTCGCTGTTGCATGGGATACCCCATGTGCTCAGCGCCCATAGCCTGGAACCGTTGCGGCCGTGGAAAGCGGAGCAGCTCGGTGGTGGCTACGCGCTGTCCTCATGGGTTGAAAAGACCGCCTATGAGGCCGCTGCGGCCATCATCGCCGTCTCGGAAGGCATGCGGAAAGACATCCTGCGCAGCTATCCGAACGTGGACCCGGCCAAGGTGCGAGTGGTACACAACGGCATCGACGTCGAGATGTGGCAGCCGGACCACGGCGAAGACGCTATTCGCGCCCTCGGCATCGACCCCGCGAAGCCCAGTGTGGTCTTCGTGGGACGCAACACCCGCCAGAAGGGTGTTCCGTACCTCTTGAAGGCGGCCGCGAGCCTCCCCGACGATGTGCAGCTTGTGCTTTGCCTGGGTGCGGCGGACACCCCGGAACTCGCAGCCGAAACGGCCCGGCTCATCGGCGACCTGCAGAGCAAGCGCGACGGGGTCCTGGTGATCGAACGCATGCTTCCGCGGCATGAGCTCATCCAGGTGCTAAGCCATGCCACGGCCTTCGCCTGCCCGTCGATCTACGAGCCCCTCGGCATCGTCAACCTCGAGGCCATGGCCTGTGGCGCAGCCGTGGTGGCGAGCGCAACGGGCGGCATCCCCGAGGTGGTGCAGCACGGGGAAACGGGACTGCTGGTGGAGCTGGAGCAGGTCACGGACGGTACCGGCACCCCGCTGGATCCCGAGAAGTTCGTCGCCGATTTCGCCGCTGCCCTCAACGAAGTGGTGTCCGATCCCGCACGGGCCAAGGTCATGGGCGCCGCGGGCCGCGTCCGGGCGGAGGAGCACTTCTCCTGGGAGTCGATCACCGAAACAACCCTCGAGGTGTACCGCTCAGTCCTCACCCCCTGACCCACCAGCCCAACTAACTCGCAGTTAATGTCGTTTTGAGGGCTCATAACGACACCTAATGCGAGCTAGTTGGGAAAGAACGACGACGGCGCCGGGCCCCTCAGCGGGGGTGCGGCGCCGTCGTCGTCGTTAAAGGATTCGGCAACTGTTCACCGGCCGGTCACGGCAGGATGCTAGCTGGCTTTCCTCCCCTTCAAGGCGAGGAGGCTCTTCTCCTCCGCGGGGGCGTTGCCGCCTGCCCGTTGCGCCTGGAAGTAGCCGCGGGCCTCGTCCTGTCGGACCATCTCGGCCCCCGAGGCGATGGGCGCCCGCAAGTGCTCCGGACCGTAGCCGAAGGAATCGACCAGGTCGAGGGCGTGGGGACGGATCTTGACGAGCAACCGGTTGATGTAGGCACCCACGGTGCGTCCGCGCTGCATGGAAAGGCGGCCGTTCATGAGGTACCAGGAGAGGTGCTTTTCGATGAGCGAGAGGCCGAACAGGTCGCGGAGCCAGGTCAGCACTTTCAAGGTATCCGGATCGCCGACCTTGCCGATGGCTTCCGTGAACGCTTCCCATTGCAGCAGTTCGGCGTGGGCCTGGGCGGCTTCAATCAAATCGTCCTGATGGTGGTTGAACAATGCGGCGCCCTGATGCTGCGGAAGCTTGTTCGCGCCCTTGAGGGCAGAGCCCACCTCAGCCACCATGGACTGCACCCGGTCTGTCAGGAGCGTGCGTTGGCCTTCTTCGTCGCGCAGCGCCAGAGCGGCTTTCTGGACCGATCCGGTGTCTGCCACGAACTGTGCCACTTGCCGCAGGCCGGTCCGGTTGATGGCGACATCGGCAGCCTGGGCAGCCACGAAGCGGGCCAGCACGCCAAAGTCGACGTTGCGGAACTCCTTGGCGTAGTCGGCCAGGAGGCGCTTGGCGACGAGCTGGAGAAGCACGGTGTTGTCACCCTCAAAAGTGGCGTAGACGTCCAGGTCCGCACGTAGCGAGGCGAAACGGTTCTCGATGAGGAATCCGGCCCCGCCGCAGGCCTCGCGGCACTCTTGCAGCGTGTCGAGGGCGTGCCAGGTGCTCATGGGCTTGAGGGCCGCCGCGAGGGTCTCGAGGTCCTGGCGGTCGGCGTCGGTGTCGTGACGGCCGGAGAAGACGTCGTCGAATTTTTCGAGCAGCTGCTCGTGCGCGAAGCTCGCCGCAAAGGTGGTGGCAAGCCGGGTGAACAAGCGGCGCTGGTGCCGCTGGTAGTCCAGCAGGACCTCCTCGTCGGTAGGGGAAGAAGCGTTGAACTGGCGCCGTTCGGCCGCGTACCGGATCGCGGTGGTCAAGGCCACCTTGCTGGCGGCGACGGCGGCTCCGTCGAGGGAGACCCGGCCTTGTACCAGGGTGCCGAGCATCGTGAAGAATCGCCGTCCGGGGCTCGCGATGGGCGAGGTGTACTCGCCTTCGGGGGAGACGTTGCCGTAGCGGTTGAGCAGGTTGGTGCGCGGGACACGCACATCGCTGAAGTGCAGGCGGCCGTTGTCGATCCCGTTCAGGCCGCCCTTGACGCCGTCGTCCTCGCCGCCGATTCCGGGCAGGAACTCCTTGGTGTCCGGGTCCCTCAGCTCGACATAGAACGCGTGGACGCCATGGTTCACGTTGCGGGTCACCAGTTGGGCGAACACGACGGCGGCCAGGCCGTCCTCGGCTGCGTTGCCGATGTAGTCCTTCCATGCGGCGCGGAACGGGGTGTTGATGACGAAGTCCTGGGTGGCCTCGTCATACGTGGCCGTGGTGGCGATGCTCGCCACATCGGAGCCGTGTCCGGTTTCGGTCATGGCGAAGCAGCCGGGGATCTCCAGGCTCATGATCCCGGGCAGCCAGGCGTTCTGGTGCTCCTCCGTGCCGAG
Organism: Arthrobacter sp. SRS-W-1-2016; assembly: GCF_002009585.1. Taxonomy (NCBI): domain Bacteria; kingdom Bacillati; phylum Actinomycetota; class Actinomycetes; order Micrococcales; family Micrococcaceae; genus Arthrobacter; species Arthrobacter sp. SRS-W-1-2016. The sequence goes on from NZ_MTPV01000075.1 coordinate 30,618, forward strand.
GTGCATCACCGCTGAACCGAAGAGACCCCACTGGACGCCGGCCTTGATCTGAAGTGAGGGATCCGCAGTGACGAGCTCCTCGAAGCCGGCGATGTTGCCGCCGTGGTCATCCGACCCGCCGAGGCTGGCGGGGAAAGCCCGGTGCACGGCATTGTTGTCCACGAGGTACTTCAGCTGCCCGAAGACGCGCTTGCGGTGTTCGGTATGCGTCAAGCCTTCGATCTTGTGCACCTCGGGGCGGCCCGCGAGGTCACGCGCCGTGTGGCGAATGTGGGCCCACTTGCCGAGCAGCAGTTCGCCAAGGGCCGCGACGTCCACGGTGGGGTCGGCCGCAACGGGCTGCGGGGTTGACGGCGTTCCGGCGGACGCCCGGCTGGAGGAGGTACGGTCCACTACTTCAGTCATGGTGATTCCTTCTTTGGTTCCGAACAACGTGGAGTCATTGCTGATATTCAGGGGAGTTGATCTTGAGTTCCGGGGCGATTCCCACGCACAGCCAGTCAGTGATCCGGGCCGCCATCGTTTCCTGGTCGGGTTTTGCGGCGGAGGCGGGGCTGCCGAGCCACCTTTCGCCGGCGTTGCGGACCAACCCGATGGCCGCGGTGGGCCAGTAGTCGATCAACGCTTCCTTTTCCGCCCCCAGGTGTTCCCGCATCGGCCGGGCGATCATGGCACTGATCGACTCGAAGAAGTGGCCGAGAGCTCCCGAGGCGGCAATGGCGTCTTGCGCCGAGGGTTCCCCTTGGGAGAGCCGCGTGATGAACGCGTAGACGGCGGGGCTGGACTCCGCCATCTGCAGGTATGCGGAGACCATGGCGAACAAGCCTTCGCGGGGAGTCTGGGCGCTTTCGGCCGCTTCCTTCATCCGCCGTTGCATTTGTCCCAGCACTACTTCGCCCATTGCCTGCTGGAGGCCGGCTTTGTCCCCGAAGTACCGGTAGTACACCGACTTGGAGGTGCTTGCCGCGGTCGCGATGTCTTCCATGGAGGCGTCGCTGCCCAGCGCATGGACGGCCTTCCGGGCGGCCTTGATCAGGTCGCGTCGGCGTTCTTCGCGGTGGGCCTGCCAGCGGGCGGCGCGGCCGTCGACGGCGGGAGCCTCGCCGTCCGCGGGGAGCGGAGTGCCGGCGTCGTTTTCGGCAGGAAGTCCTAGGCTGGGGATGTTCACGATACTCAGCGTATCAGGTACGCTGGGTATCAGTAACCCGATGTGATCATAAGGAGAAACGCATGCCTGCAGCAGCACATTCCGCGAGCGCACCACACGAATCCCCCGCAACCCAGGGCACGCTCCGCAGGGCCGTGGTGGTTGGCGGGAACAGGATTCCCTTTGCCCGGACCGGGGGCGCCTACACCAAATCATCGAACCAGGACATGCTGACGGCGGCCCTCGACGGACTGATCGCACGTTTCGGACTTCAAGAGGAGCGGATCGGTGAGGTAGCCGCCGGAGCCGTCCTGAAGCACTCCCGCGACTTCAACCTGACACGCGAAGCGGTCCTCGGTTCGGCCCTTTCCCCGGAGACGCCCGCCTACGATCTCCAGCAGGCGTGCGCCACCGGTCTTGAGACAGTCCTGGGCCTCGCCAACAAGATCAAGCTGGGCCAGATCGACTCGGCCATCGCGGGCGGCGTCGACTCTGCCTCGGATGCCCCCATTGCCGTGAGCGAAGGCCTCCGCGAAATCCTGCTCGACCTCAATCGCGCCAAATCCCTGCCCGATCGGCTCAAGGTCCTCTCGCGGCTGCGTCCCAAGGACCTCGCGCCGGATGCTCCGAACACCGGGGAACCCAGGACCGGCCTGTCCATGGGGGAGCACCAGGCGCTGACCACGGCCCAGTGGAAGATCAGCCGCGAGGCGCAGGACGAGATCGCGTTCAATAGCCACCACAATCTTGCCGCGGCCTACGAACGTGGCTTCTTCGATGACCTCGTGACTCCGTACCGGGGGCTGAGCCGTGATTCGAACCTCCGGCCCGACACGTCCATGGAGAAGCTGGCCACCCTCAAGCCCGTCTTCGGCAAGAGCCTCGGCGCGGAGGCGACCATGACGGCCGGCAACTCCACCCCTCTCACGGACGGTGCCTCCACGGTGCTCCTCGGCAGCGAGGAATGGGCGGACGCCCGGGGCCTGCCCAAGCTGGCCGTCGTCGTCGACGGCGAGGCTGCCGCCGTCGATTTCGTCCACGGCAAAGACGGACTCCTCATGGCTCCTGCCTTTGCAGTGCCGCGGCTCCTGGCCCGCAACGGGCTGTCCTTCGAAGACATCGACTTCTTCGAAATCCACGAAGCCTTTGCGGGAACCGTCCTGAGTACGCTCGCCGCGTGGGAAGACGAGGAATTCGGCCGCACCCGGCTGGGATTGGACGGTTCACTCGGCAAGATCGACCGTGCCAAGCTCAACGTCAACGGCTCTTCCCTCGCCGCCGGCCATCCCTTTGCCGCCACTGGCGGACGCATCGTCGCTTCGTTGGCGAAGATGCTCCACGAGAACGGTCCGGTGAACGGTCGTCCGGCCCGCGGACTGATCTCCATCTGCGCTGCCGGAGGGCAGGGAGTCGTGGCGATCCTTGAGGCGTACTCCGCTCCGGAAGGTCGGTAACCGGCGTGACCGACAAGTACACACAGTTTGTGAGCCACGGGATCGGCAAGGACCTGGCGAAAAAACTCGGCCTGCCCCAACCTGCCGTACTCCGGAGGTACCAGCCGGGAGAGCCGCTGGTTCCGGGACCCGTCCTGGTGCTCGGGAGCAGCAACGGCAAGACCGCGGGCTCCGACGAATTGGCTGCCGCCCTGGTGGGCTGGGGCCTCGACGTCCGGCGTTCGGCCTTGCCCAAGGAAAGGCTGGGGGCGATCATCCTGGTGCTCGACGGCGTCGAACATCCCGATGAGCTTGCCGGACCCGTTCTCACCGCGGCCCCGTCGATCCGGGATTTGGATCGCAGCGCAAGGGTCGTCACGATCTCCCGTACCTCCGCCTCCGCGGCCAATCCGGCCGTTGCTGCCGGCCGGCAAGGAGTCGACGGACTGCTGCGGTCGCTGGCCAAGGAACTCCGGGCAGGTGCCACGGCCAACGGCATTCTCCTCGGGGACGGCGCCGGCACCACGAGCCCCAGCACGCTCGGGGCGCTGCGCTTTTTCCTGTCCGGTCGGTCCGCATTCGTGGATGGTCAATTCCTGACGGTCACATCGGGCACGGGCCAGCTTCCCACCGACGCCGACAAGCCCCTGGCGGGTAAGATCGCCGTCGTCACGGGGGCCGCCCGCGGCATCGGAGCGGCGATCGCGCGGACCCTGCACCGGGACGGTGCCCGGCTCGTGGTGGTGGATATTCCGGCTGCGGGGGACCACCTCGCCGAGGTCGCCAACGAGGTCCATGGCACTGCACTGCAATTGGACATCACGGCTGAGGACGCCGGGAAGCGCATCATCGACCACGCCGTGGAACGCCATGGCGGACTCGATATCGTCATCCACAATGCCGGCATTACCCGGGACAAGCTCCTGGCCAACATGGATGAGGGCCGCTGGAATTCCGTCATCGGCGTGAACATCGCTTCGCAGTTGCGGATCAACGAGGCACTCCTGGGCTCGGACCTGCTGCACAAGACCCCCCGGATCGTGTCCGTGGCGTCCACGAGCGGAATCGCCGGCAACCGCGGGCAGACCAACTATGCGGCTTCCAAGGGGGGAGTGATCGGCATGGTCAGGGCCACGGCGCCCTTGCTCGCAGAACGCGGCGGCTCCATCAACGCCGTCGCGCCCGGCTTCATCGAGACCGACATGACCGCCCGGATCCCCTTCGCCACCCGGGAGGTGGCCCGCAGGCTCAACTCGCTGCAGCAGGGCGGCCTGCCCGGAGACGTGGCGGAGGCAATTGCGTTCCTGGCATCGGATGCGGCCGCAGGTATCACGGGTGAAGTGCTCAGGGTCTGCGGACAGAACCTGGTGGGTGCATGAGCACGGAACAACCCCTCATCCTGGGGGATCTGCCGTCGCTCTCGAAGCTGTACGTGAATGCGGCGGCGACGGCGGCGCGGCGGAGGTTGCTGGGGTTCCCGGCTGCCACCGCCCTGCCCCAGGGGAGCCATGAGGTCCGCGGGGTGCGGGCCGACGTCGCGAACCTCACCGAGTACCAGCACCTGATCGGGGAGACCGCGAGTGACGCGCTGCCGGCCGGCTTCATCCACGCCCTCGCGTTTCCGGTCTCCATGAGCGTGCTGAACCGGGACGACTTCCCGCTTCCGTTGCTGGGGATGATCCATTTGAAGAACCAGGTGGAGCAGTTGCGGGCCGTTCAATTCAGTGAGCCGCTCGACGTCCGGTCCTGGGCCGATAACATGCGCGGCCACAGGGCTGGAACCCAGCTGGACGTCGTCGCCGAAGTCCGCTCAAGCAATGACGGGGCCCTGCTCTGGCGCGGCATCTCGACGTACCTCGCCAAGGGGGTCTTCCTTCCTGGAGTCGACAAGGCCGCCGAGGCCGCCGCGCCAGCGGAGTTCAGGGCGCCCGCACAAACCGCAGTCTGGCAGCTCGGCGTGGATACGGGCCGCCTTTACGCTGCGGTATCCGGAGATTTCAATCCGATTCACCTGAGCCTCCTCTCGGCCAAGGCGCTGGGCCTGCCGCGGTCAATCGCGCACGGCATGTACCTCGCCTCCAGGGCCTTGGCCGACGTTGGCTCGGTGAAGGCGGAAGCGTTCCGCTGGGACGTGAACTTCGAGGCACCCGTGTACCTCCCTGCGCGGGTGGCCTTGGAAATCGGTACGGTCCACTCCTCGTCAGGTTCGTGGGAGCGTTCGGACTACGTCGCCTGGAGTCCGCGAAGCGGCAGGAGGCACTTCAGCGGCTCCGTGACGGCCCTGTAAGGCTCCGGTCTCGGGTTTCAGGAACGGCTACGACGACGGCGGTCACCCACATGGGCGGCCGCCGTCGCCGTTCCCCGCGGAGCGACGTCGGCAGTCCTGATGACTGCCTCGAATGAATGAGCGGCAATGCAATTCAATAAATGTGATGAACGCCGCATTAGCGTCCGAAAAAGCAAATTCAAAGTTAAACAAACAAGGCCTGGAATTATCATAATTCCAGGCCTTGCAATTGTGCGCGGAGGGGGACTTGAACCCCCGCCGCGGCGTGTCGTCCTAGCTAGAAATGCCTAGATTCCGGGGTTTTTGTTACTCCTTGTAGCGCTGAACAGCCTTAATTTTGCGCCAGTTCGCCCACGCCACCCACGCGATAGGTTGGACAACGGAGCGGCAGCTGGTCCTGCCGCTCACTTCCTACTAGCGGAACTTTGCACCCGCCAGCCCAGTCGACGCATAGGGCCATTTGAAAGAGAGTTTCATTTGGATCACGGACTGATGGAGGGCGCTGCAGTGGTAAGCGCAGAGGGCAACAAAGAATTGATGACACCCGAGCAGTTGGCACAGCGCATGGGAATTTCGCTGCGCATGGTGCGGGCGATGTACTACACGAATACTTGGCCGCACCTGCGGATCAACCAGCGAACTGTTCGCTTCACGGAGGGTCACTACGAACAAATCCTCGAACTCAGCGAGCAGCGGCCCACCACGCTGGTCCGGAAGACGACTACAGGGACCAAAGTTGCGGAACTGGCAGAACTGCTTAGTCGGAAGCGGGCGTCATGATCGCCTGGGAGTCAGACTTCGCGGGACTGCGTGCACGCGAACTTGACCGGTGATGGCACGGGTATGAAAAAGCGTGCACCCGATCGACGTGGCCGCTGGCTGGGTGCAGGGACGTACTGAACCAGAAGTATCCAAGCGATGTACCGTGAACTGGAGATGTCAGACCTGTTCATTGCCATGGAAGAAAGTCCCCGGCCGCTCCGTCGGGATACGGCGGACGAACGTCCCTTGTGGCACCGTCTGATCTAGTCTGCCGGTGTCAGTCGTCATGCGCACCATGTGTACGGACGGACCGGCGGGACTTCCCAGCGCAGCTTTTATGGGGCACGTTGCGGGCCGCGCCAAGGTCGCGTGCAGCGCCTGCGGTTGTCTGGACCCTTGAGCATTCGAAACTTCCATCTTCGCGCGTTTAGTCCTCTTATCCGGTATGAATGAGGACATGACCAGCGCCTCCCACGAGACTTCCATAACGGTTCCCGTCCTTCCCGCCACGAATTTCTGGTGGGCTATCCAGTCAGAAAACTTCCACGAGGTCTTTCCCGATGGGACGCTGTGGGCTCCGCGGAGAGGCAGCAGGGGGCAGCGGGTTGCCTCTTGGGAGACGCTGCACGATGCCCGTCCAGGGGATGTTGTCCTGCACTTTTCCCGCCCGGAGATTCGCGGCATCAGCCGGGTGGCCACGATGCCGTTCCCGGCGTCTACGCCGGCCCGGGGATGGAGGGAGCCCCCGGACACGGAGGGCACTCTGGTCCTGACGGACCCGCTCTTCGAAGTGAGGATCCCAAAGGAGGGCGCTTACGGCTTTCTGCCGCCGGGTCAAGGCCCCATGACGGTAAATAGCACGTTGAATAACGGGTATTTCTTTCCCGTGGACCGCGAAGCCGCCCTGCAGTTGTTGCAGCACGCGGGCATAGCGATCAGCGATGGCCCGGATCAGGGCAGGGACGAGGCCGTGCCGGCCGAGCAATACCTTGGTGGCCCCAGCGATCGGTGGGCTTTAGGGGCTGTCCGGGCAGAGCAGGGCTTCCTGCGGAACCAGCAGCTGCAGCTTCGGGGCAGCTCCTGCTCGCTCTGCGGACAGAAGCTGCCGGATGAATTCCTGGTCGCCGCGCATATCAAGCCCCGTTTCGCCTGCACGGAGCAGGAGCGCCAGGACATCCGAAACGTGTCCATGCTCGCGTGCCTCTTTGGCTGCGACGCGCTGTTTGAACGCGGTTACCTCGTCGTCGGCGACTACGGGACCATCGAAGCAGGCAGGCCAGGTCCGGAACCGGTTGGGGAGCGCATCAAGGGACTCATCGGCCGCAAATGCCTCGCATACGACGAGCGCTCCCGTGGCTATTTCGGCTGGCACCGGCAGACCCATAACGCCAGACAAACCGAGTAGCCGTAGGGGGCAGCCGTCCCCCGCCACGGCATCACCGGAGTGGGCATCCTGCTCAAGCCCGTCATTGCTTGGCCACGCAATAGAAGACGGCGTCCCCGTCTCAAGGGACCTCAGGCCGCGCAATGGTCTTCGCCAGCTCGGGCACCACCCTGGCCGTCGCCCGGAAGATGGGCCGAACTAGACCGGCTTCAAACTCAGACAGGCCACGAGCCGGACTACATTGCGCCCCGGATCGATGGGATCCTTGACGGTCCCGACCCGCTGCCGCTGGACGGTTGCCCGCCCGGCGCAGACAGCTACATCGTCGCCGCCCCCGAATACCGTATTGCGGCCTGACCGCGGGCGGTGCCGTTGGGAGTGGCAGACTGTGACGATGGACGCGCTACATGACAATCCCGGAGACCCCCTCGATCCAGCAGGGACGTCAGCGTCACCGGGGCTGCCCGTTCCGCAGGCGCCACGGGACAGCCCGGGTTTCATCCGGACATACGACGCAGCCGAGCGCCGTCAAATACTGGACCGGATGTCGATACTCCTCGAGCGGGTGGAAAAGTGGCACGACCGGACGAGTCAACCATTCACTGTGCGTCGCGGATCGCTCTTGGACGCCGCCGATGGACTCTCGCTGCCGTTCCAGTCATCCCACAAGGTCAAACAGCACCTGACGAACGCCACCGACCATCTGCACGCGCTTAGAGCGCTTTTCGTCGACGCCGGTACTCAGCACATCTAAGCTCCGTTCACGCTGATCCGCCCGGCCCTGGAGAACGCCATGGCGGTGCTGTTCATCTTTCGTGACGCTACGCCACGGTCTTTAGCGCTTGAGACGCTGCGCGACGAATGGACCAACATCATCGAAATGCATAACGCAACTCTCACGATCGGGGTGCCTCAGCAGGTCGCTGACGCCGAGAAGCTGCGGCGGTGAATTTGGTGAATTTCAGTCCGTGCCGGGATTCCAGTGTCAGAGGATGACGTTGGTCGTGTACCTGATTTTCGCCGCCTCGGACACAATGTCTGCGATGATGGCCGGCGAGCTCAATGGGTGGGAGAAATCGGGGGCGGCAGGAATTGCGTCATCGGTCCAAAGTGTCACCACCTTGTGTCTCAAAGCCAGGGCCGACAGGGAGTAGACGCCGTCGATGTCTGGCCACGCCTCGTGGATCGCTCGGGCCCACGCCCTGGTCCGAGCTTTCTCCCCGAAGGCGACCCGCGCGGACGCGCCGGCCTTCAATAGCCAGTCACCGGTGAGATCAACCAAGGTCAGGTCGCGGGTTGTGCGGAACGCCGTCACGTAAGGTGCGTCGCGGTCGATGTCGACGAACCGGGTCAGCTGGAAGACTTCCGCAAGGCATGTCAGCACGTCTTCGCCGAGGTATGCGGCGCCGAGCGGGGCAGCGTCCCCGGGCGGCAGCGGGTGGGGCTCCCAGCGGGAACCTGCCACCGGTCCCCAGGTTCGTAGACGGTTCCACGGTATGACGTGAGTTGAGGCGGTGTAGTGGATCCGCCAGAGCGCGGTGGAGGCTGGGATGGCCCCTTTTTCATAGCCCAGGGCCCGCAATACAGAAACGTCAGGCGGGTACTGGTCCGCCATCAGTAGCCTGCCGCCAGTCCCTCAGCGAGTTCGACGACGGGTTCCTCGCTGCCCCCGGCTTCCAGCCACGCTTTGGCCGACACCGGCGTGCCGCTGATAACAAGGTCCGGCTGGGGTGTCAGGAAGAAGCCGGCAACCGCCTGTGGGTGCAGATCCTCCGGCAGGGCACCCAGGGCGGCGTCCAGGGAGGGAATCGGTTTGTCTCCCGCCTCGTTGAACTGCCAGGCAGGGAACGCCAGCTTGCCGTCGACAAGATAGGAGTAGAGCTTCCGGGCCGCCTTGTAGTGCCGGACAGTGGAGGCGGTAAGCCCCAGATGCTCGGCGACTTCGGCGGCGGTGAACGCGGAGGCGTCGAGCACTATTCGGGCGGCGGCGTTCGCGGCAGACGCGACGGCGACGGAGGCAGGGGAGCTGTCTATGCCTGAGTACTCATTCCAGAAGGCGCGGTCGGGCGCGGACAATTCGACAGCAGTGGTGCCCCGGTTCATGTCCTCCAGTGCAGACAGCAGCTCCGCCTGCGAGAACGACGGGCGGGCGGTATTGATCCATTCAGCGAGGGTGTTGGCCTTGTGCTCATACTCCGTACGGGTGCGGCGGTCTTTGACGGCCATTGTGGGCTCCTATCGACCTCCACAGTCTATGCCATTGCTGGGAAGTGTGGTATCGGTAGAAACGCAAGAGCCAAGACGTCGCGATCAACCGGGCCAAGTGGCATCGAAAGGTCCGCAGTAACCAATACAGCTGCGAGGCGGGCAGGGCACCCCCGTCATAGCTTTCGCCGGGCATATCTCGGCTGTCGCTGGCCGAACCTCCACTTCCCGTGCTACGGACGGCACACAGACCGGATCCACGGGTCTTGCTGACTGACGGCCGCCTGACTGTGGACGCCTGGCCCACCTGGTCGAAGCTGTCACCGGGGGAGCTCTGGTCGTCACCACGATGGAGAGCTATCCGTATCCGCACTCGCGCCTAGTTGATCTGGTCCAGACCGCCCAAGACCGGACCGAGAACTTTCGGCTGGACTTCGACGCGTCGCTGTACGCAGTCTTTCCCACGCCTGGGCCGGCGGCGGAAGCGCTCCCTGGGATACCCGTACCGGTGGCAGCCATAAGCAACTGGAGGTCCGTTTCCTCACAAGGCCGGAAGGCGTGAGGCGAGGGTTTTTGGCCCGGAGATGCCGTACGTAGGACGCAGCCGGTATGGCCTGGCATCTGAGGCGGACTCAATTGTCCAGATCAACGCTTCGGCCGCCCCCCAAGCGTCTTTGAGCCGTCATCTGACCCGCTGATCGCGCCCTGGCCTTCCACCCGATTTTCCTCGTGCCTGGTCAGGAAGGCTCCCGATTTCACAAAAGTATGCAGTACGGAAGGTGTGCGGGGTCTGGTCAGACGGAGGCGGTCATGGACTGCAAGACGCGCGGTGAGCGGATTCCCTTGGCCATCACGGTTTACACCCCCGCAACCACGCGTCGTCCATACGTCGACAGGAAGTTGCCTAGATTCTCCTCAGATGCAGTCGTCGCAGACGCCAGTGGCAGGCAACTGGATCCCATGCACCAGGCAAACCGGCTTCGGCTGCGGCGTGGCTTTCACCACCGGATCACCTGCGCCTCGTATTTGGGGGTCAGCATCGGCTCGGCATCCGCCGGCACGTCGCCGTAGGCCCGGTAGCACGCTAGGCGTTCCACGGCCGCGGCCCGCTCGCGCTCCAGACTGGTCGCCGGGATTTTCTGTCCGGAGGCGCGCAGCACCTCGTCGAAGCCGGCACCCACGGTCCCGTCTGTTGCCGTGACGACCAGAGATGACAATGCCGGCCGGTTCTGTTCCAGGCACAGATGGATCACCCGGTTCAGCAGACGTGCGCTCATGTTCTGGACCAGCATGCGGGTATGGATTCCGGTTGTGTCAAAGAGTCGGGTGGCCAGTTCCTTGTAGGTAATGTGGGCGCCGTAAGTGGTGGCCACTTCTTCCAGGGCCAGAACTGCAGCGTCGGCCCATTCATCGATGGCCTGTGGGAAGGGGATCTCGACGTTGCGGTGCGGTTCCCGCCATGTGCCCGGCAGAGTAGTCGTCACGGTCCTGCTTTCATCGTCGGTCGCTGGTGACTCGATGAGTCCTAGCCTCGCTTTGCCGTCGGAGAGCTCCGTGCCGACCTCCCCACACATCGGTGGGTTCTCTAATGTGGTCAGGAAACCGTGTCTGTCAGCCAATGGTGGTCAAGTTCAGCCAGATCCTGAGAGGCGTCGGAGGGCTCTTCGGCCTTGACTGAACCGACAGCCGTCGCCGGCCCATGTGCGCCCTGATGGCTTCACTCCAGACCCTCGGCTATCGGTTGGCAGGTCTTTGCGCCCCGGTCGGCATTTCCTTGTTTCAAGGTTGGCGACGCGTTGGGCGATACCACTTCCGGCCCGGAGGGTCCTCGGGCACCGTGTCAGCCACCTCTTCAACACCGCGATCTCATCGTCACGCTGGCGGAGCTACCGACGGATGATGGCTGCCTGCTCGGTGTACAAGGGCGCCGGAATGGCGTCGCCGGCATCGCCTTCGGCACCGTCGATAGCCTTGTAGCAAAGGACCAGTGCCTCTTCGAGCCGGCCTTCACGTTTCAACTGATTGATTGGCTCAACGAGCTCCAGGTAGTGGACACCGTCGACCATACCCAGCCGGAACTGCGCCGCCGCGCGCCACCGCCCTCCAGTGCTTCCCGGACCATCTCAGACCGGCCGCTACGGGCGTTGTCGAGCCGTTCCCTAGAGGTCAGCGCGGGCGGATTCTCCCTCGTATGCAGCCATTCGGCTTCCCCGTCACCAAGCCACACGTACGCCTCGGCCGGGAGCTTCTGCTCTCGCAGGATGTGGAGCTGGTAGGCGCTGGCTGGCTGACACCCACCGGCAGGTGCACGTCCTCAGAAGCGTAGGACGGGAGGCCTCCGGCTAGGCAGGCTCCAAGCGGCAGGTCGCAGTTTGCATCGAGTTCGGCGTGCTGGGTAACGCTCGGAGGCCGAGTGGGCTGCGGGGTGGTGCTGGAGACCCAGAAGGGGCTGCACAGGCCCGCGTCGGGTTCAGTCAGTGTCGAACCCTCAACGGGGAGGTCGGCGCCACCACGGTGCCGGGAGAGGCCCAGGAGGGCTGCAGAGGCCCGCGTCGGGTTCAGTCAGTGTCGAACCCTCAACGGGGAGGTCGGCGCCACCACGGTGCCGTGTCAACGGCAACTTAGAAATGACCGGGCGCGGTATGTTGGGTTGCCCGTTGGCGGCAAGTGATTGACCGGGCGCGG
>NZ_MTPV01000038.1:0-39809 GCF_002009585.1 Arthrobacter sp. SRS-W-1-2016
CCCCCCCCCCCCCCCCCCCCCCCCCCCCCCCCCCCCCCCCCCCCCCCCCCCCCCCCCCCCCCCGCGCCGCCGGGCGCCGCGGGCGCCCCCCCCCCCCCCCCCCCCACCTCTGCGTTAACCGGTTACCGCTGTTTTCACAGCCGCCCGGCGCTTGCGCCAACGAAATGCTGCGCGACAATGGACCATGGTCACCTTCCTGAAGAAGTGGCAAGCGGAACTGAGGATGACTTTTACGGGTCACCCGCAGTCCACTCCCGACTGGGTGCTGCGGCTTGCGGAAGGAAACGACCCCGGTTACCACCTTCCCGGCTCGGCCGTCTGGGCTGTCCACGGATCCATGTCCACCATCGTCGCCGGAATCCGGGTACTGCTCATGCAGGCACTGCACCCGGGCGCCTTGGCGGGGGTCTATGACCATTCAAGCTTCAAAAGGGATCCCCTCGGACGGCTGGCAAACACGATCCGTTGGATCTTTACCGTGAGCTACGGCTCCATGGACGCGGCCAACACGGCGACCCAATTCGTGCGGCGGGTCCATGACTCCGTCAAAGGCAGTTACATCGACGCGCACGGACAGACCCGCGAGTATTCGGCCAATGATCCCGAGCTTCTCCGCTGGGTCCACGTTGCATATGCGGATTCCTTCGTGGCGGCGCACCGGATCTGGGGCGGGGCGGTCCCCGGCGGCGCCGACGCCTACATCCGCGAGTGGGCCCAGGCAGGCCGCCTCATGGGAGTCGAGGATCCTCCCCTGAGCCTCGCCGAGGTGGCCTCGGAAATGGACCGGTGGTACGCCTCCGGCCATCTCCGCGCAGACGAGCGGCTCAGGGAAACCATCGACTTCATCAGGTACCCCCCGTTGAAAGCGTCGTTGCAACCCGGATACCGGATTTTGTTCGCCGCGGCCGTGGCCAGCCTGGAGCCCCGGTACCGCGAACTTCTGGGACTGGAAAAGGCCCGATTTGGCCCCATCCCCTTCCCGTCGATCCTCGCCGCGCGGGTGGTTCTGGCCGTCGTGCGCCTGACGTTGGGCCGCAGCGGTCCCAGCGAACAGGCCGCCCGGAAACGGCTGCGGCGCCTGGGGTACGAAGCATAAGCGCAAGGAAGCCCGGCGGAACGGCTTGTGGCCGTCCCGCCGGGCTTCCCTGCTTCCCCGCTGAGTCGCTAGATCAGCGCGTCCGACAGGTGGTTCGGAGTGCCGAAGCGATGCGCCGTGATGCTGATGGCCTGCTCGTGCAGGAACGGCAACATCTCGATGCGTCCGGCCGGGGTCACCGCGCCGTGGTAGATCGCGACGTCGGGACGACCGCCCGTCGCGGCGCTCAGGGCGCTGCTGTCCCCGCCGATCAGGCGGATGCGGCCACCGTTGATGGCAGCCGCCGAAGCCAGCCATTCGGCATCGTTCTGGATGCGGGTGCTCACGTTGAGTCCCGCGAACGCTGCGACCACGGCTTCGGGAAGCTCGACGGCGGAGGACACCGTGAGTGCCGAACCCGCCACTGCCCCGGCTGCTACGACGCGAAGCAAGTCGACCAGCTTCCCGCCCTCGGACAAGCGGACGGTCACGGGGATGGCCCGGTAGCGGAAGACGTTGCGTTCGGCGCTCAGGCCGGAGACGTCCTTGCGGGTGCCGAATTCCGTGGCCCATGCCTCGGCGTCGCTGAAGAGCGCCTTTTGCAGGGATTCTGCTTCGCCGGCCTCAACAAGCGGGCCTGCGGCCTTGGCAGCGGCAAGGATCGAAGCTGCCGCACCCTTGAGCGTGGCACCGCGCTTCGCGCCGGGCTCTGCGGGAACCCAGCTGCCCAGTCCGACCAGGTAGTTGGGTCCGCCGGCCTTGGTGCCAGCGCCCACGGCGGACTTCTTCCAGCCGCCGAACGGCTGACGCTGGACGATGGCGCCCGTGATGCCGCGGTTCACGTAGAGGTTGCCGGCCTGGATGGTGTCCAGCCAGATGCCCATTTCATCGGAATCGAGCGAGTGCAGCCCTGCGGTGAGTCCGTATTCGATCTCGTTCTGGATGGCGATGGCTTCTTCCAAGGTGGACGCCGTCATGACGCCGAGGACCGGGCCGAAGAACTCGGTCAGGTGGAAGTAGGAGCCGCGCTTCACGCCGAAGCGGATGCCCGGCGACCACAAACGTCCGGTCTCGTCCAGCTTCTCGGGCTTCACGGCCCACGTCTCGCCTTCACCGAGGGTGGTCAGCGCGTTGAGGAGCTTGCCGTTGGCCGGCTCGATGATCGGGCCCATCTGGGTGGTGGCCTCTTCCGGGTAGCCCACCTTGAGCGAGCGGGCAGCATCAACGAGTTGGTTGTGGAAGCGCTCGGACGTGGCAACGGAACCCACCAGGATCACGAGCGAAGCGGCGGAGCACTTCTGTCCGGCGTGTCCGAAAGCCGAGTACACCACGTCCTTGGCGGCAAGATCGAGGTCCGCGTGCGGAGTGACGATGATGGCGTTCTTGCCCGAGGTCTCCGCGAGCAGCGGGAGGTCCTGCCGGAAGGAGCGGAAGAGCTCGGCGGTCTCGTAGCCGCCGGTGAGGATCACGCGGTCAACGCTGGGGTGCGAGACCAGCTGGGTGCCGAGCTGGCGTTCTTCGAGCTGCACGAGCGCCAGCACTTCGCGCGGAACACCGGCTTCCCACAGCGCGTCCACCATGACGGAACCGGAGCGTCGGGCCTGCTTTGCGGGTTTGATCACGACGGCGGATCCCGACGCGAGTGCCGCCAGCGTGGAGCCCGCGGGTATCGCCACGGGGAAGTTCCACGGCGGGGTCACGACGGTGAGGTTCGCCGGGACGAACGTGGCGCCGTCGACCGTTTCCAGGTCCTTGGCCCGCTCCGCGTAGTAGTGCGCGAAGTCGATTGCTTCGCTGACTTCGGGGTCGCCTTGTTCGATCGTTTTGCCGGTCTCGGAGGCCATGACCTCGAGGAGTTCGGCGCGGCGGGACTCCAGGATGTCGCCTGCTCGGTGGAGGATGGCGGCGCGCTCTGCGGCCGGCATGGCACCCCACGCTTTGCCGTGTTCCACCGCGGTGGCGATGATGCGGTCCAGTTCCTGGGAGTCGCTGACCTTGCTGGCTTCAACAATCGCGTTGCCGGCGGTGGAGCCCGGAATGCGGTCCAGGATGGCGCGGCCCCAGGCCCGGTTGGCGGGCAGGGCAGGATCGGTGTCCGGCGTGTTGGCGAAACCATGGTTTGGCGTGGAGGCCGCGGGCTGGTTGCGGTCCTGGGTCCGGTTGGGTGCCGGAACGGCGTCGTCCAGCTCCGCGAGGGAGGCGAGGAAGCGCTGCTTCTCGCGTTCGAACAGCGATTCGTTTTCGCTGAGCTCGAACACGGCGGACATGAAGTTGTCCTGGCTGGCGCCTTCTTCGAGGCGGCGGATCAGGTAGGCGATGGCGACGTCGAACTCGCCCGGGTGCACCACCGGCGTGTACAGCAGGAGGCTGCCGACGTCCTTGCGGACGGCCGTGGCCTGGCCCGTGGCCATGCCGAGCAGCATCTCGAACTCGATGCCCTTCGTGACGCCGCGTTCCTTGGCGAGCAGCCACGCGAAGGCAACGTCGAAGAGGTTGTGGCCCGCGACGCCGATGCGCACCGCGTCGATGTGTTCCGGGGTGAGGGCGTAGTTGAGGACGCGCTTGTAGTTGGTGTCCGAATCTTGCTTGGTGCCCCAGGTGGCGAGCGGCCAGCCCTGGATGGACGCCTGGACCTGCTCCATAGGCAGGTTGGCGCCCTTGACGACGCGCACCTTGATGGGAGCGCCGCCGTTTGCGCGGCGGGCCGACGCCCATTCCTGCAGTTCCTGCATGGCGGAAAGCGCGTCCGGGAGGTAGGCCTGAAGCACGATGCCGGCCTCGAGGTTCTTGAATTCGGGCTTGTCCAGGATCCGGGTGAACACGGCCATGGTCAGGCTGAGGTCCTTGTATTCCTCCATGTCCAGGTTGATGAACTTGGGCTTGGGGAACGATGCGGCCAGCTCGTAGAGCGGCGTGAGCTTCTCCACCACGTGGTCCACCGCTTCGTCGAAGGCCCACAGCGAGTGCGGGGCCACCGTGGAGGACTCCTTGATGGAGACGTAGTCGACGTCGTCGCGGGCCAGGAGCTTGAGGGTTCCCTCGAGCCTGCGGCTGGCTTCGCGTTCGCCCAGGACGGCCTCGCCCAGCAGGTTCACATTCAGGTGGACGCCGTCCTGCTTGATCTTGGCGATGGCGGGCCCGAGCTTGGCGTCCGTGGCGTCCACGATCAAGTGGCCCACCATGTCACGGAGGACTTTGCGGGCGATCGGGATGACCACTTGCGGCAGCACCGGAGCCATCACGCCGCCGGTGCGCACAGCGGCGCGCATGTACCAAGGCAGGAAGGCCGGGACCTTCGGGGCAAGCTTGGCCAGGTTGCGGCCGGCGACGGTCAGATCCTCGGGGCGGATGACGCCGTCGACGAATCCCACGGTGAAGTCCAGGCCGTTCGGGTCCTTGAGGACGCCGGCGAGGCGCTGTGCGGAAACGTCAACGGGGACCTTCGAGGCTTCGGTGAGCCAGTGTCGAAC
Source organism: Arthrobacter sp. SRS-W-1-2016 (assembly GCF_002009585.1). NCBI lineage: Bacteria > Bacillati > Actinomycetota > Actinomycetes > Micrococcales > Micrococcaceae > Arthrobacter > Arthrobacter sp. SRS-W-1-2016. The sequence goes on from NZ_MTPV01000038.1 coordinate 4,546, forward strand.
CAGTTGGATGGCTTCGTGGGCCAGCTCCTGGCGGTGTCCGGATTCCGGGGTGGATTGTGTCCTGGCGTCGATGCTCGAATCCCGGGTTGGTGTGCTCATGCGCTTCGTTCCTTTTGGTGCGTAGAGTGCTTTGTTTCCATCAGTATGGATCTACAATCAGATTAGGAAAAGCGATCTTTTCTGAAGAATATTCATTAGATTTCTCGAACCTTCTGGAGAGCCACATGCTGGACGTCCGCAGGCTGCGCTTGCTGCACGAACTGAAGATCCGCGGAACGCTCGCAGAGGTGGCGGACGCGATGAAATACAGCCCATCCTCCGTGTCCCAGCAGCTGACCTTGTTGGAGAAGGAAGCCGGGGTGAAACTGCTGAGAAAATCCGGCCGCCGGGTCCAGCTGACGCCGCAGGCCGAGATCCTTGTAGAGCATGCCGCGTCCTTGCTGGCCACCCTCGAGCGGGCAGAGACGGACCTCGCCGCGTCCCTCTCGACGGTGACGGGCACGGTGCGGCTGGCCGTATTCCAAACCGCCGCTCTCGCTCTCATGCCGAACTTCCTCACCATCATGAAGGGCGAGTATCCCGAAGTGCGCGTGGAGATGATCCAGCGCGAACCCGAGACCGCGCTCTACGAAACGTGGGCGCGGGACTTCGACATCGTGGTGGCCGAGCAATATCCCGGGCACGCCGCACCGCACCACCCCGGCCTGGACCGGGCCACCCTGACCAGCGACGCCATCAGGCTGGCCACTCCCCCGGTTGGCCTCGGCGGGGAATCGATCTCCTCGCTCGCGGACACGGCTTCGTTGCCATGGGTCATGGAACCGCACGGTGCGGCATCGCGACACTGGGCGGAGCAAGCATGCCGCTCCGCCGGTTTCGAGCCCGATGTCCGCTACGAAACCGCCGACCTTCAAGCGCAAATCCGGCTTATCGAGTCCGGCAATGCCGTGGCACTCATGCCGGACCTCGTCTGGACAGGCCGGACGACGCCGGTCCAACTGCTCGACCTCCCCGAACTCCCCACGCGGACAGTCTTTACGTCGACGCGCACGGCAGGCCGGATCCACCCGGCGATCCTCGCCTGCCGGGAAGTGTTGGAGCGGGTTGCTGCCGAGCGGGTTTAGGGGTGGGGTTGATTGGCGGAATCCGACCCCGGTTCGAATACGGCCGGAACGCAAAAAGGCCCCGGTCCAAAGACCGGGGCCAAACGCGGAGAATGGGGGATTTGAACCCCCGAGGGCGTTAACCCAACACGCGTTCCAGGCGTGCGCCATAGGCCGCTAGGCGAATTCTCCATTGCTTCTGAATCAAAAGCAGACTCCACTGTACCCGAGAATTTCGGCATCGCCCAATCGGGACTTTCATGGTGTCCGGCAGGACCTGCGTGCGCTTAAACGTAAAAATGGACGCCCCCAATGCGTCCATTCCTCCGGCACTCCGTTGAGCTGCTGGGTCCAGCCCCTGAAACCAGGCCCTGCACCTCACAATCTTGAGATTGCCCCAATCGGTGTACATACCTATAGTCCGCTGGGCTCAGCGGTTTGGCAATGGAGATTGGAAACCATCCTTTGACCTGTTTTTGAGCGGACACTGGAAGGATGGTGGAATGAGCCAACTGCACGCCCTCGTTGTCTACGTCCCGGCATCCCATAGCGAGGGCTTCCTGGCCGCGATCGGCGATGCCGGGGCCGGAAGAATCGGCGACTATTCGCATTGCTCCTTCACCACTCCGGGCACGGGACGTTTCACTCCGTTACCGGGAGCGCAACCGTTCATCGGAGTGGTCGGGCAAGGCGAAACCGTGCCCGAAATCCGGGTCGAGTGCGTCGTTGAGGCGGACATGCTCGACGCCGTAGTCCAAGCCCTGCGCGCAGCCCACCCTTATGAGGAACCCGCATTCATGACGTGGCCCGTGAACGGCTGGCGCTAGCCTCCCCCCGGACATGCCCTCCCCTAACAACTGGACATGCCCTCCCCTGCTCACGAGGACTGGACATAATCCCAATATGTCCACTCCTTGGCTCTCGAAGAGGACATGTCCATTGGAACCTCCGAGCGCCGAAGGGACATGTCCATTTCCCGGCTCCCGCAAGGCACATGTCCGCAGATTCGGAGGGCTCGATAACTTCGGGTAAGCTTGTCGACGGCCCCTCATGTGGCGTCATCCTGTTGAACTCCCCCAGGACCGGAAGGTAGCAAGGGTAGATGGGCTCTGGCGGGTGCATGAGGGGTCTCTTATTTAAATGTCAGTCCCTATAGGTAGGTTTCCCCTGTGACTGTTACTACTGCTCTTTACCGCAGATATCGCCCCGATTCTTTCGCGGACGTTATCGGGCAGGAACACGTCACCGAGCCGCTCATGACGGCCCTGCGCAAAAACCGGGTCAACCACGCCTACCTCTTCTCCGGCCCCCGCGGTTGCGGAAAAACCACGTCCGCCCGCATCCTTGCCCGCTGCCTCAATTGCGCCGAAGGCCCTACGGACACTCCTTGCGGCAAATGCAACAGCTGCGTCGAGCTGGCCCGCGGTGGCTCCGGCTCGCTCGACGTCATCGAGATCGACGCCGCCAGCCACGGCGGCGTGGACGACGCCCGGGATCTCCGCGAACGCGCCACTTTCGCCCCGGTCCGGGACCGCTACAAGATCTTCATCATTGACGAAGCCCACATGGTCACCTCCGCCGGCTTCAACGCGCTGCTGAAGATCGTCGAAGAGCCGCCGGAGCACATCAAATTCATCTTCGCTACCACTGAGCCGGACAAGGTCATCGGGACCATCCGCTCCCGCACACACCACTATCCCTTCCGGCTGGTACCGCCCGAGCCCCTGATGCAGTACCTCGAGCTTCTCTGCCAACAGGAAAACGTGCCCGTGGCTCCAGGCGTGCTCTCGCTCGTCATCCGGGCCGGCGGTGGTTCCGTGCGCGATTCGCTCTCCGTATTGGACCAGTTGATGGCCGGCGCCGGTCCCAACGGCCTGGACTACGAGCTCGCCGTCGCACTGCTCGGTTATACGCACGCTTCTCTGCTGGACGACGTGGTGGAAGCAATCGCCGCATCCGATTCCGCCACTGTCTTCCGGGCCGTGGACCGCGTCATCCAAACCGGGCACGATCCCCGCCGCTTCGTCGAGGACCTGCTGGAGCGGTTCCGCGACCTCATCATCGTCCAAGCCATGCCGGAAAGCGCCCAAGCCATCCTCCGTGGGATGCCGGCGGACCAGATCGCCCGCATGCGCAGCCAGGCCAACAACCTCGGCGCCGCCGAGCTTTCCCGTGCCGCGGACGTCACTAACACCGCACTCACTGAAATGACCGGCGCGACATCGCCCCGGCTCCATCTCGAACTGCTCTGCGCCCGGATCCTGCTGCCCAGTTCCGAGCAGACCGAACGTGGCATCGCGGCCCGGATCGACCGCGTCGAACGCCGCCTCAACTATGGCGAGTCGCTTCCTCCCGCGACAGCCCAGACGCCGCCTGAAGCTGCTGCAGCGCCTTCCACTTCCGCCGCGCCAACTGCCCGCCCGGCTGATCACCCGATGGAACGCCCGACGGCGGACGCCAGTCCCGCTCCCGCCTCGCCAGCGCTCCACTCACCAACGCCTCGGGCAGCCTCGACCAGGCCCGCCGACGTCGCTGAGGCACCGGTTCCCGGCTATGCACCTGCACCTGCAACCGGGGAATCGTCCCGGGAACAACTGACACCGCCGAGAGTGTCCACTACCGACTGGCCCGTGGATGAAACGAGGCAGCAGTCCAGCCGCCCTGCAGTCGAACAAGTTGCGCAAGCTCCTGCGGCACAGCCGGTTGCCCCTGCGCCATCGGCTCAACCAGCGGCAAACCAGGACCGGCCCGGACCCGTGGCGGCAGCAGCTCCGACGCCGGCACCCCAACAAACGCCCGCACCTGCCCAGGCTTCGGCGCCTGCGCCCGCGGAACAGTCAGTACCCGGGGCACCGTCGCCGACCGCACAACAGCCAGCGTCCGCACCGGCCGCGCGGCCCGCTACGGGCGGTGCCGATGTAGAGGTCATCCGGCGGGCTTGGCCCGAAATCCTCCAAACGCTGACCAAGATCAAGCGCAGCAGCTGGGCCTTGGTCGGAGCGAACGCGCAGGTGGCACAATTCGACGGCCATCTTCTGACCTTGGCATTCGGCACGGACGGACTTGCGAGCGCCTTCAGCCGCGCAGACCATGCCGAGAACCTTCGCCAAGCCATCCACAAGACGATCGGCATCGACTGCCAGATCACGTCAATCGTCGGCGGCAACAGCTCAGGTAGCTCTGAACCAAACCCAAAAGCACCGGCTGACCCGGCGCCCCCTGCCGGGGGTGGTGCCTCTCCCACGGCGTCCTCCGCTGTGGATACCGCATGGGGACTTGCCCCTGCGGCGCAAAGCCCTGCCGCCCTGGAAGCAGACAAGCCCGATGCCGCCACCGCACCGCCAGCACTAGCCCCCACGGCACCAACCCCAACGCCTCCAACCCACACGGCCCCGGCACCGGCGGAGCACGTTCAGCCCGCCCCGGAAGTTGCGGAGGCTCCGGCCTCGGCGACTGCCATGGCATCGCCGGCCGCAGCAGCTGCGTCGTCCGCAGCAGCACTGGCAGAACCGGTTGCTGACTATTCCTATTCGGACGATGACTGGGGTCCCCCCCGGGACGAGGACGCTCCGCCGCTGGACGAAGAACCGCCCATGGATTGGGAACCGTCGGCTCCTTCGGGCTACACTTCCACGGCCGGCGCCGCCGCCCCGGCCCCGACCGCATCGCCACTAGGCGACGCCTCGGCGTCGAACGCCCCAGCCTCCGCCGGTTCTGCGCCCGCGAACGAGCGCTCCACCAAAGCATCTCCGGAGCCGAAGTCCGATGCCTCGGAAGATCCGTGGTCCAGGGCCGTCGAGCACGCGCCCGGCTCGTGGGTGGTCGGCGCAGAATCCAACGTTGGTTCCGCGGCTTCGGGCACCTCTGCCGACTCCGACCGTCAGGGCACGTCCTCCACGCCGGCTACGTCCAGTCCCGTCTATGAGCCTGCCGCCGCGCAGATTCCACACCAGCCACATGCCTCAGCGCCCGCACTAACCCCGGCGCCCGTACTAACCCCAGCGCCAGCCGCTGCACCTGCCCCCGCGCCTACGCCTGCCCCAGCGCCAGCGCCAGCAACAGTGTCGGCGCCTTCGGGGACCGGGAAGCAGAGCCTCTACCAACGGCTTTCCAACAGCCCGGAAGCCATGGCTGGACGCGAGAAAGCACCGGCACGGGCTGCCGTCGCTCCCGGCAGCGTGGTGGAAGACATCCCGAGTGCGGACGACGAAACGATCGAGGAGTCGGGAGTCTTTGGACGGGCCGCCGTCGAGCGTATTCTGGGCGGGAAGCTACTGGAAGAACGGTCGCTGGACAGCATGCGCCGCTAACAAGCCGCCAGAAACCGGGCGCCGTAACCACACCCTGCGCGGGGCCGCACGGACTTCGGCGGGAAACCTCCTGGAACCCCGCGAGGGCCCACGGGCGCCGCAAAATGGTGCCACCAAACCGAGACGCCAGCCGAACAGGAACGGCGTCCACACCGAATGAACGAGGACATTGTGTACGAAGGCGCAGTACAAGAGCTGATCGATGAGCTCGGCCGGCTCCCTGGCGTCGGGCCGAAGTCGGCGCAGCGTCTGGCCTTCCATATCCTTGAGGCCGATCCCGAGGACATGAAGCGGCTGGTCGCGGCCATCACCACCGTCAAGGAACGGGTGAAGTTCTGTACTGTCTGCGGCAACGTCACCGAGCAGGAGCTGTGCAACATCTGCCGCGATCCGCGCCGCGACCCCTCGGTGATCTGCGTGGTGGAAGAATCCAAGGACGTCCTGGCGGTGGAACGGACGCGGTCCTTCCGCGGCCGGTACCATGTCCTCGGCGGCGCCATCAATCCGATTGCCGGCATCGGGCCCGAGCAACTCCGCATCCGCGAGCTTCTGACCCGGCTCAACGACGGCGCCATCCAGGAAATCATCATCGCGACCGACCCCAACCTCGAAGGCGAAGCGACGGCGACCTACTTGGCCCGCATGCTGAAGTCGATCGGCATCACCGTCACCAGGCTTGCTTCCGGCCTCCCGGTGGGCGGAGATCTGGAGTACGCGGACGAAGTTACCCTCGGAAGGGCCTTCGAGGGTCGCCGCAACGCCCTCATGTAGGCAGCACGCCGATAGCGCACCGGCGACCCGCCCGGTTTAAGCGATCCGCGTCCCGTTGGCCAACCGGCTGGCGGGCGTCCGCAGCGAACGCCAGCCGAGCCACATGAGCAGACCTGTCAGGAGCACTTGCAGGCCGAGTCCCAGGGGCCACAAGGGCGTCGACTGCTTGAGGTACTGCGGCTGCTGCACGCCGTTGGCACAGGTGAAGGTGTGGTCCGGGCCGGCGAGCGCGGACCTGGCACCCTGGCTGATGCCCTCGATCATGCCGACCGAGTAGAACGCCGATCCGCTCCGGTCCGGATACGGAATGGCGTCGGCCACCACCACATAGGGATTCAACGCGAGCATCCATGCCACGCGATCGGTCCGGACGGCCGAATGCTCCACCAGGGGACCCTCGCAGGTGTAGCCCGGCTGCACCGCTTCAGTCGGCTGCCCTTGTTGATCCGGCTGCACTGGAACATATGACAACGGACGGCCAACGGGAGTATTGGCCAACACCGTACCCTGCGCCAATTGAGCCCCCAGCGCGAACGAAACCAACGATCCGACCACCAGCGCGGCAACCACCAAGTAGGTCACCACGATCGAGAACAGGGGGCGCCCCGCGAGCGCAGAAATCCCCACTCCGATCCCGCAGACAACGGCAAGTTCCACCGCGAGCATCAGCAAGGAAACCACCACGTGCCCCGGGGTCAGCCCGCCTTGGAACATGCCGAAGACAAGGAACGGGGCGCTTGTCGCCAGGAAGGCGAGCGCCGCGAGCCATCCCGCACAGAACTTGCCCCACAGAATCTGGCCCGGGGTCAGCAAGGTGATCTGCAGGATGGCGAGCGTGCCCCCGGCCCGGTCTCCGTTGATGGCATTGGCGGACAGCGCCGGTGCCACGAGCAGGGCAAACAGGAGCACAAAAGCCAGCACGACCTCGAAGATCATGGACCCCGCCCCGTCCTGCGGGGCCAGCGCCGATGGCGGGATCGTGGAGCGACGCGCTTCCATGCTGGCGTTCCAAGCGATCCAGGTCAGCCACGTCACCATCGCGATGACAAAGAACCAGATGCCCAACATGATGTACCAGCCGCGGGAGCGCAAGCGTTGTTTCATCTCGAGGACCACCACGTCGCGTATCCCGCCAAGATAGCCGACGACGGCGTTCCAGCCTCCCGTAGCTCCCTGCGGACCCGCCGGGCCCGGCATGGTTTCAGTCACGTCGCTCATGGCCTCTCCGTATCCAGGTTCATGTACGTCTCTTCCAAGGCACCGGCTGCGGGGGCGAAGGAAACCACGCCGATGCCGGACCGGACGAGTTCGCCCAAGAGGGCGGCAGCGCCGTCGTCGTGCGTCAACAGCAAAGTGACCGAGGGGCGACGGCCCGCTTCCACCCGGTATTCCAGCCCGATTTCACTGAGCTTTGCGGTGAGGGCCGCGTTGTCGAGGGCTGTGATCGCGTAGCGCCGGCCTTGCAGGGCAGCCTCCTCGAGGGTCTGCTGTTTCACGGTGCGGCCTTGGCTGACGAACACCGCTCCGTCCGCGATTTCATCGAGCTCACTGAGCACGTGGGAGGAAACCACCACGGCCTTCCCTTCCCCGGCCAGGCGGCGCAGCAGGGTTCGGAGCTCCACCCGGGATCCCGGATCGAGGCCGGACGCAGGCTCGTCGAGCAGAAGCACAGAGGGGTCGTGGATGAGGGCCCTGGCCAGGCTGAGCCTTTGTTGCTGGCCCCTGGAGAGGACGCGGGCGGGCTGGTCGGCTAGCCCATCCAGCCGGACAAGTTCGAGCAAGCCGTCAACGCGGTGCACTATGCCGGCCTTGGGCAGGCGGTAGAACCGCGCCATCTGGACCAGGATTTCGCGCGCGGTCAAGGACTCCCACACCCCCAGGGTGTCCGGCATCCAACCGATCTGAAGCCGGGCGGCGGCGCTGTCCTGGAGCGGGTCAAGGCCGTTGATCCTGATGGTTCCGGAGTCCGGCCGCAGGAGCGATGCAAGCATGAGAAGGAGCGTCGTTTTGCCTGCCCCGTTGGGTCCGATGAGCGCCGTGACCTTCCCTGCCGGCGCGTGGAAATCGATGTGCTCTACTGCGTGGACCGTGCCGAAGCGGCGTGCGACGCCTTCCGCGGATACGCCGAGGGCGCCGCTGCCCGGGACGATTGAACTTTCAGCTATGGACATGCCCTACTCACCTGTTTCCCCCAAACAGAACAAGTACGCTTCAATTCCCGTGAGCCCACATGCCCCCAGGCTGCGTATTTCTTGATCGTACGCCACGCCGAAACCGCCCCGCATGCGCCCGAGGGCCGAGATTTGGTCACAATTCCCCCGCCCGCCGCGGCCGGCGATAAACTGGCCACATAAGCCACGTAGCCGTGCCGCTATCTGGCCACGCAACGTACGATCCCCAATTGAGCAGTGAGGGTGCGCGCATGAGTTTGCCCACGACCGAAGTGAAAACCGAAGACTTGACCGCGCAGACTGCCAAGACCAAGCAGCTGATCGTGCAGAAGTTCGGTGGCTCCTCGGTGTCCGATGCAGAAGGCATCAAGCGTGTTGCCCGTCGTGTGGTTGACGCCCAAAAGGCCGGCAATGAAGTTGTTGTGGTGGTTTCCGCCATGGGAGACACCACGGACGAACTCCTGGATCTCGCCGCCCAAGTCACCGATTCTGCACCCGCGCGCGAAATGGACATGCTCCTCTCCGCGGGCGAGCGCATCTCCATGGCCCTGCTCGCCATGGCCATCAACAAGTTCGGCGCGTCCGCCCAGTCGTTCACCGGATCGCAGGCCGGCATGATCACGGACGGCATCCACGGCAAGGCCCGCATTATCGACGTCGACCCCCACCGCATCCGAACTGCATTGGACAAGGGTCACGTGGCTATCGTGGCCGGCTTCCAGGGCATGACCCGGAGCACCAGGGAGATCACCACCCTTGGCCGAGGCGGATCGGATACCACTGCCGTGGCGCTTGCCGCCGCCCTCGAAGCGGATGTCTGCGAAATCTACACGGACGTCGACGGCATCTACACGGCGGACCCGCGCGTGGTCTCCACGGCCACGAAGATCGACCGTATCTCCAGCGAGGAAATGCTGGAATTGGCAGCTTCCGGCGCCAAGATCCTGCACTTGCGCTGCGTGGAATACGCCCGCCGATTCGGAGTGCCCCTGCACGTCCGGTCCTCATTCAGCCAGAACGAAGGCACCTGGGTCCTGCCCAGCGCCGATGACAAGATCACGATTCAAGAGGGAGTTGCCTTGGAGCAGCCAATCATCTCCGGTGTTGCACACGACCGTTCAGAAGCCAAGGTCACCGTGGTCGGCGTCCCGGACATTCCCGGCAAGGCCGCCGCCATTTTCCAGGTCATCGCCAAGGCGCACTCGAACATCGACATGATCGTCCAGAACGTGTCCACCCACGGCACCGGCCGCACGGATATTTCTTTCACCCTGCCCATCGTGGAAGGCGCCGACGCCCTCACCGCACTCCGTGCGGCGCAGCCTGAAATCGGCTTCGAAAGCATCGAATACAACGAGAACGTCGGCAAGCTTTCCCTGATCGGTGCCGGCATGCGTTCGCACCCCGGCGTCTCTGCCACCTTCTTCAAGGCGCTCTCCGACGCGGGCATCAACATCAACATGATTTCCACCTCGGAGATCCGCATCTCCGTGGTCACGCACGCCGATCTGCTGGATGACGCCGTGCGCGCCATCCACAAGGCGTTCGATCTCGACGGCGACGCCGAGGCAACCGTCTACGGCGGCACCGGCCGCTAGCCGGCCCCTGACGGGAACGCACAGCCGGGCGCCCGCCGTCGGGAATTGAAGTACTTAACGTGAAAGAACCGGAGCCTACGCTCCGGTTCTTTTGCTTCCCCGCGGCGTGGAGCCGCAAAAGGGCTTCAGGCGGTTTCCTTGCGGATTCCGTAGTGGTGGCCTTGGTCGTCTGTTTCGACGACGAAATGCCCCAGGTCTTCTTCCGACGCCGTCTCGAAGTCGTCATGCTTGTGGACTACGGGCGCATCAATGTCGCCCCGGGCTGCCGGGCCGAACCAGAAGCGCAGTCGATCTGTGACCTTCATAAAGCTATCGAGTGCATGTCCCACAATTCCCACCTCCTTCCCCGCTGCGAAGTCCAGCCGTGCGGTTGGAGCTGAGTGGTTCCAGTGAGGCCAATTTTACGCCCGCAAGCCATAAAAGGCCCGGGCGGTCGTCCATCGAGGTGGGGGCTAGCGAAGGGACTTATCGTCCGGGTTCTTGGGGACCACATAGGTGCTGCCGTCCGGCCTGCGGATGGTCTCCCATTGCTGCGCTTCGGCCTGGCGCCGCACGAGGAGGCGCTTGTTCTCCTCGGTCATTTCATGATCCAGGGAACTGCTGTGCGCCGGCCCGAAAATGACCCGCAGCTTGCCGGTTGCGCGCATGAATCTCTGGGTCATGGTCTCTTTGGCCACGTGGTCTACCCTCTCTCAAAAGGATGCTGTCGCTTAAGAGTACACTAACAATTAGTGCACTAACTATCGACCGGAACAGCCCGGTCGCCCACACGGAACGGAGTACGCCATGGCTGCCGCAGGCACACCCCTTGCCCCCGAAACCACCGCGCCGCCTGAAGATGACCTCTTGCTTGAGCGTCAGTTGTGCTTCGCCCTGACGGTGGCGTCGCGGAGCGTGGTGGGCGTCTACAAGCCGGTGCTTGAAAAAATGGGGCTGACTCATCCGCAGTACCTTGTGATGCTGGCCCTCTGGGAACGCAGCCCGCGCACGCTCAAGGACATCAGCGAAGCTCTCCTGCACGAGCCAGCCACCCTTTCGCCCATCCTGCGGCGACTCGAGGAAGCAGGATTCGTGACCCGCAACCGCATCCATGGAAACGAAAGGGCCCTCGCCATTGCCTTGACCGACGCCGGCGCCGCCCTCAGGCAACAGGCGACGGCCGTGCCTGGAACCATCATGGAGCGGCTTCAACTCACGCGGTCCGAAGTAGCCGAACTGCACCGGGCAATGACCGGGCTCATCGCGGCCACGCAGCACCATGCTGCCGGTACGGGCGATAAACTGGCATAAATCAAGGAGATCCCCCATGCGCCTGCGAATAGTCCGGTCCGTGTTGGCCGTCCTCGCCGTCGCTGGCCTTGCCGCCTGCACGCCGAGTCCCGGAGGCAACCCGCCCAGCACCTCGGCGCCCGGCAGCAGCACGTCGTCCCCGCCGTCGAGCAGCCCCACAGGACTATTACCTGACGAAACGGCGTCTCCCAGCGGCAAACCGACCCCTTCGTTCTCCCCCACCGTGCCCAGCTCATCCGGCCGCGGGGAAGCCGAACTTTCCATCATCGTCAGGCCCTCCCCCACGGCAGCCCCTGAAAGCTACACACTTGTCTGCACCGGCGGCGTCCCCGCCGCTGAAAGCCACCACCCCACCGCAGCCGCAGCGTGCGCTGCCCTGAAGAAAGACCCCGCCCTCCTCGTACGCACGCCGCGCCCCAGCGACCAAGTCTGCGACCAGCGCTACGGCGGACCCCAGACGGCAATAGTCACCGGCGCCGTTGACGGAGTGGGCGTCGAGTCCGCCTACAAACTGACGGACGGCTGCGAAATCTCCGCCTGGGCCGCTGTCGCCGACATTCTGGGTTCAAGCGGTGCCGGAGCTTAAATACCAGCACCTCGCGCAAGAGAAATGGCTCGCGCTGGAGGCTGCCCACCACGAACGCGTTGACCGCTACGCCAAGCCATACTTGGCCCGTCGCTCTGCCGGCCAGAAGCATCCGGTCGAAGACTTCCTCTTCACCTACTACACCCAGAAGCCCGGCCAGCTGCTGCGCTGGCACCCGGGTGACGGCGTCGTCCTCTCCGGCCCCAAGGCGGCCGAGCGGGCCGGATGGAAGTATTACCAAGTGCTCGACGACGGCGCGTTGGCGTCCGCGGGGCTGCCCGCCGGTACCGTGGCGGTCACCTTCGACCGCAGCCGGTTCGTGGCCGACCGCACCGAGGCCATTCGCTTCGCCGGCATCATCCTCGCCGGAACCGTTGCGCGGCCTGCCCAGTTTGGTTGCTTCGGGCTGCACGAGTGGGCCATGGTCTACCGCCAGGACAAGTTCGATCTCCGTCACGAATACCTCAAGCTGCGGCTCGGCTCGGAAGGCACGGACACCGTGGTGGAGGACAACCGGATCCGGTGCTCGCACTTCGACGCCTTCCGTTTCTACACTCCTGACGCCACCCCGCTCAACGAACTCACCCCGACGCGGGACAACCAGCGCACCATGGAGCAACCCGGCTGCCTGCACGCCAATATGGACCTCTACAAATGGGCGTACAAACTGACGCCGGCACTGCCGAGCGAACTGGTGATGGACTGTTTCGAGCTGTCCTGGCGGATCCGGGCCATGGACATGCAGGCGTCCCCCTACGACCTTGAAGAGTGGGGGTATCCGGCCATCAGGATCGAGACACCGCAAGGCAAGGCCGAGTACGTTGAGTATCAGAGGGCATTCGCCGCCGAGGCCCAGGCGCTCCGGTCCCGGGTCCTCGACGAAGTGCAGCCGCTCTTGGAACTCCTCGTACCAACACCGTCTCACGAAGGACAGCAATGACTTCAAGCACCGGAAAGTACGACGTCGAACTCACCGTCACGCTGACGGAGGCACCAGGCGCCGTTGACTACGAGTTCGTCCTGCTCGGCTCGGGCGGCGAAGTTTCCGAAGGCTCGACCCTTCCGGACCCCCGCGCGGCGCTTGCCGCCGTCGAGCAATTCGGCGAAGAGATCTTCTTTCCGGTTCCCCGCCCGGACCGGATTTGCACCCAACAATACGGCGGCCCGCAGGTGGCGACGGTTACGGGCCGGTTCCATGGGCGCGAGGTCAGCAGCCGCTTCAGCCGGACGGACGGCTGCGAGATCGCCCGCTGGCGAACCATGGCTGCACTCCTCGGCGGCGTGGCGGGCTCCACGGGAAACATCTAGCCCAACGCCCGCTCACATATAACCCCTCCCCAGCCGACGCCCGCTCACATATATCCCCTCCCCAGCCGACGCCCGCTCATATGATCTGCAAGAGGGTTCCACCGTTTAGCGACATACGTGAGCGGGCGTCGGCCAAAAGGGTCATAAAGGTGAGCGAGCGTCCACGAATTTTGCCCTATACGTGAGCCGGCGTCCGTGCGAAGACAAGAAAGCGGCCGGCGGGATATGCCGCCGGCCGCTGCCTTGTTTACCTGTCAGACCGTCAATGCCGCACTACAGCGCGTTGTTTGACTGGTCGTCCCCTTCATTCTGGAGTTTGCCCTTGCCGTGCTGGCCTTCTTTGTCATCATTCGGCACCACGGACACGCTGCCGTTTGCCGAGACGAGGACCGACACAAAGGTCGGCGAGCTGGTGCCGGCAAATGTGAGTCGACCGATGTAGGAGCCCGGTGTGAGCTTGCTCCACGCGAAGGTGAGCTTCCCGGATTTGCCGTTCTTCATCTTGATCGGGTTGGGCGTGACCGTGGCGTTGCCTTGGTTTGCGCCCAGGATCGCGGCATCAACACTGGCCTTGGTGGGCCGGTTGTTGGGGCTGGCATACAAGTTCGCGATGATCGTGTACGTCCCGGGCTCCGGGTTGTCGAGCGAGAGGGACTCACTGGCACTCGGTGTCGCTGCCGTGAACAACTGACCCGACGGCGACAGAACATACAGATCGAAATCCGCCGTGGGATCCGAGGAGATCACCGAGAACTTCGCGAACGCCGTTCCGGCGGGAACCGTGGCGGTCTTGACGAAGTTCGAGGCATCGTTCGCCACATTCACTGGACCGGGAACCAATTCCGCGGGCGAGGAGTCGGCCTTGGAGAGGCCGTCAACGGTCACGGCCGTCGGAGAGTCGGAACCGGAGACGATGTTGATGTCAGCGGATCCGCTCGCCTGCTGGGACGTGAAGGCGACGCTCTTGGAAGCCAGCACCGACTGCGGACGAACCGCGATCGGCGAGACCACCGACTTGTTGGCGCCTTCCCATTTCAACGATCCCATCGCGAAGGTACCCAGTGCCGCGCTCTTGTTCTCGAACGTCACCTTGAAGGTCTTCTTCTGGCCGACCTCATTGAAGTTCAGCACGGACGGAGTGACCTTGACGTCAACACCGGGCACATTGACCGTGGCCCGGTACAGTCCCGGAGTCAGGGCCGTGACGGTGCGGGTGACCTCGATCTTGCCCGCGAGGTTGCCCAGGGCGAACGATGGAAGGTTCATGTCGCGCGGCAAGGTAGAGCCGAGTCCCGGCATGCCGAGATCCACGCCGGTACCCTGGATGAACTTCAGGTAGTCCTCGGTTCCGGCATCGTAGACCAGCCCCGGTTCCAGCACGCTGGCAGGGTTCATCTCTCCCGCGCCGGTGGCGAAGACGTCCGTGTTCTTGGTTCCGTCGGCCAGCTTGACGTCACTCGCGGTGGTCATCATGGCCGACTTGACCGTCGCCGGTGACCAATCGGGGTTCTTCGCCAGAATCAAGGCTCCGAAACCTGCGATGTGCGGGGAGGCCATGGAAGTCCCGGACATGAATCCGTACTCATCGCCGTTGCTGCCGATGGGCGAAACTCCGGCCAGCACGGCAACGCCGGGAGCCGAAACGTCCGGCTTGAGCAGATCCGAATCGGTGGCGAGGAGCGGGCCGCGGGAGGAGAATCCGGCGATCTGCGGCTGAGCCTCGAGCGGAAGCCCGGTGGTGTCGTGGTCAACCAGGGAAACAGTAATCGCGGGGTTGGCGGCGACCTTGTCCTTGATGGCCTGCGAGTCCGGCGGGTTCACGTGGACGGTGGGCACTGCGTGTTTGTCCGTGTCCAGCGACGAGGTGGTGAGGTTGACGAGGATCATGCCCACACCCCCACCGCGGAGGACTTCGGCGCTCTTGGCGACGCGGTCAACCACGCCGCGGTCGCACACCACTACCTTGCCGACGATTTTCGCCGGGTCCAGGGACCCGGGCGCACAGAGCGCCGCGTTGCCGGTACCTGAGGCGGCGTTTGCGGCGAGCACGACGCCGGCCCCGCTCACCTGGTGGTTCATGATGCTGGCTCCACGGTACTTGCTGCCGTCGGAGAATTCGACGGTTCCCTGGAGCGCCTGGGAGAACGAAGTAGCCGCAACGGTGGTCATCCAGGGTGCGCCGTGGTTGACGGTGCTGGCCTGGGGTCCCGAGTTTCCGGCAGACGCGGCCACAAAGATGCCGGCCGACGCAGCCGAGAGGAACGCCAGCGAGACCGGGTCGGTGGTGGTGTCAGTGGCACCGGAAATGGAGTAATTCAGGACGTCCACGCCGTCGGCAATAGCCTGGTCAATGGCCGCGATGGCTGCGGAACTGTAGCAGCCACCCGAATTGGGGTTGGTGTCTTCCCAGCAGACCTTGTAGATCGAGAGCTTGGCAGCTGGTGCCACGCCGCTCGTCTTGCCGAAGCTGCGGCCATCCACGAACGTTTCCACCCCGGAGTTTCCTGCCGCGGTGCTGGCCGTGTGCGTACCGTGGCTCGCGACGTCGATGGGCGAGATCTGTTCCTGGGGTGCCCGTTGGGCTGGCGGAACAGACTGCAGGAAGGCATCTGCGAAGTAGTGGGCGCTGAGGACCTTGGAATTGCACGCGGTGCCGTCGAAAGCCGCTCCAGTGTCGGTGCCCTTCTGGCACTCGCCAACAAACGTGTCTCCGTTGGCCTTCAACATGGCGATCTTGCCGTCACTGGTGCGGTACGGGACGCCTACCTGGGGGTTTCCGACCAACGGCTGGACGGGATCGCCGGCGAAGAACTTGCTTGTGGGCGTGTAGCCGGTGTCGATGACGCCCACCACAGTGCCCTTTCCGGCCTGGTCCTGGCCGCCGAACTGGGTGTTCCAGAGCCCGTTCGGTCCGCTGAGGTTGAGGAAATCGGTGGTGGAGTAGTCAGGAGCTGACTGGGTGTCCGGGGCCACGAGGAGAACATCGGGGTTCTTCGCGAGATTGACGGCCTGGTTCGCGGTCAGGGTGGCGCTGAAGCCGTTGATGGCTGTGGTGTAGTCGCGGTTGATGCTCACGCTCTGCTGCTTGGCCACGTCCTGCTGCTTCTGCTGCAAGTGGGCCTGGTACTGCTTCACTTCGGCCTTGCTTACATCCAGTTTCTTTCCCGCTTGCGGCTTGGTGGGCACATAGCCGGGCGTTCCGCCGTCGTACGTGGCCGCTGGCTTCTCTGCCAGCACCACTACGTAGCGGCCATCATGATAAGACTTGGGGTCGACATTCCGGGCAACTCCCGCACCCGTTGATCCGAAGACCGTTGAACCGGAAGCGGGCGCAGCTTGAGCGGGTGTCAAAGCCACCGAGGAGAGCAGAACCGGTAATCCGACGGCTAGTGCCGCAGCTTTTCGAAGCCCCCCGCTTCCAATGAAGCTCTTTCCTTGTGAATTCACGAGTGATTGCACCTTTCCGGGCGATCGTGGCGGTCATGTCAAGATCAATCAACTACGGACGGACACTGATTGACAGTTCTTGTAATCAGGTAAAGCCCAGCCGATTCATAGAGTACAGAGCGATAGCTGAATATTACATAGGACACATTTCACGTTTTTTGTCATGTCATTCGGCATCAGAATACATCCGCACGGAGGAGCGGGCACGCCCCCTTCGGGAGGGACGTGCCCGCTGTGCGGATATTCAGATATTAAGACGAAGGCGGACTGAAAAGGGCCTTAAGCGTGTTGGTGCGTCAAGCAATCAGCCGCTTCGGCGCCGGGGCCGATCCGGACATTGCGGGCTTCGCACATGCAATTCCAAGCTCATCCCGAATACGCGCGTTCAACCCCGCTGATTAGCGCATTTGCGCGTACCCTATTGCGCTCCACCGGGCCTCAGCGCGCAAGCCGCCCTAAGAATGGGTCCCCCGCAACGCATCGCTGATTTTGGCCCTTGCCGAGGCATCCGGCGGGACGGAAATGCGGTTTTCCCGGGCAGCCCGGTCTGCCATGATCCTTTGGAAAACCATCCTCCCCAGGCCGGCAAAAACAGCGGCAAGGACCACGGGCAAAACCATCGACTTAGCGTTCTCGGCCATGCCGCAATCCTAGTGACGCAAACCACCCCCCGGCCAGAGCCGCCGTCGGGCAGTGAAAACGCCCGACTACGGCGGGCTGCCGCCGCGGATTGGCGCGTACCTTTTGCCTGGTTGCCACCTCTTCACCGATCTCCCGCAAATAGGGTATGTAGCGATGTGGCCGGTAGAATGGGCATGCAAGCTCGCGGAGCGCCCCCTTATTCCGTAAGACACTGCCCCTGACATTGTTGCTGAACACTGTTTGGGCGCAGTCCCGGCGTGAGACGGCACCACTCCGCGGCAGCCTTTAACCAAGGTTTAACCAACGCTCACGCACAGGAGTTACCGGATGCCCCGGATCGTCGTCGACGTCATGCCCAAGCCCGAGATTCTGGACCCTCAGGGGAAGGCCATCGTGGGCGCACTGCCCCGCCTCGGCTTCACCAGCTTTAGCGCAGTCCGCCAAGGCAAGCGCTTCGAACTGACCGTCGATGGCGAGGTGACCGATGCCATCCTCGCCCAGGCCCGCGAGGCAGCCGAGACCCTGCTGTCCAACCCGGTGATCGAAGACGTCGTCAACGTCGAGGTCGTCGAGGCCTGACATGACTGAACTTCCTTTGATCGGCGGAGCCCCTGTGGCCGTCGAACCCCGTTTGGTCGGGGCCAAGATCGGCGTCGTCACCTTCCCCGGCACCCTTGACGACCGCGACGCCGCCCGTGCGGTCCGTCTCGCAGGTGGCACCGCCGTCGCGCTCTGGCATGCCGACACGCACCTGGCCGACGTGGACGCCGTCGTCATCCCTGGCGGTTTCTCCTACGGCGACTACCTGCGCGCCGGCGCGATTTCGCGCTTCGCTCCGCTGATGTCCCGCATCATCGACGCTGCCAACAGCGACGCCAAGCTGCCTGTCCTGGGTATTTGCAACGGTTTCCAGATCCTGACCGAGTCGCACCTGCTCCCGGGTTCCATGATCAAGAACGACCACTTGAAGTTCTTGTGCCGCGACCAGGTGCTGCGCGTCGAGAACAACAACACCCTGTGGACCTCGGACTATGAGGCCGGCGAGGAAATCACGGTTCCGCTGAAGAACCAGGATGGCCAGTACATCGCTGACGACAAGACCCTGGACGCCCTCGAGGCCGAAGGCCGCGTCGTGTTCCGCTATGTCGGCTGGAACCCGAACGGTTCACGCCGCGACATCGCCGGCATCAGCAACGCCGCCGGCAACGTGGTGGGCCTCATGCCGCACCCGGAGCACGCGGTGGAACCCGGATTCGGTCCGGAATCCAACGCCGGCACGGATGGCTTGGGCTTCTTCACGTCCGTCCTGAACAAGATCGTGGGAGGCGCACAGTGACTACCTCAGCTGAAACCGTCGGCAAGAAGTTCAACATCGACACAGTCGAGAACGCGGCCAAGACGCCGGACACCGAGCTTCCCTGGGCCGAGCTCGGCCTGAAGCAAAACGAGTTCGACGAGGTCGTCAAGGTCCTGGGCCGTCGCCCCACCGGTGCCGAACTCGCCATGTACTCCGTCATGTGGAGCGAGCACTGCTCGTACAAATCCTCGAAGAACCACCTGCGCCAGTTCGGCGAAAAGGTGACCGAGGAGATGAAGAAGGACATGCTCGTGGGCATCGGCGAAAACGCCGGCGTCACCAATCTGGGCGACGGCTGGGCCGTGACGTTCAAGATCGAGTCCCACAACTCGCCATCGTTCGTGGAGCCCTACCAGGGCGCCGCAACCGGCATCGGCGGCATTGTCCGCGACATCATCTCCATGGGCGCCCGCCCGGTTGCCGTGATGGATCCGCTGCGTTTCGGCGCCATCGACCACCCGGACACCGCCCGCGTCATGCATGGCGCCGTTGCCGGCATCGGCGGCTACGGCAACTCGCTTGGCCTGCCGAACATCGGCGGCGAAATGGTGTTCGACTCCGTGTACCAGGGCAACCCGCTGGTCAATGCGCTGGCAGTCGGCGTCATGCGTCACGAAGACATCCGCCTGGCCAACGCCTCCGGCAAGGGCAACAAGGTGGTCCTGTTCGGTGCGCGCACCGGCGGCGACGGCATTGGCGGCGCCTCGGTGCTGGCCTCGGAGTCCTTCGACGACACCAAGCCTTCCAAGCGCCCGGCCGTCCAGGTAGGCGACCCCTTCGCTGAAAAGGTGCTCATCGAGTGCTGCCTGGAGCTCTTCAAGGGCTCGCTGGTTGAGGGTATCCAGGACCTCGGCGCGGCCGGCATCTCCTGCGCCACGTCCGAGCTCGCTTCCAATGGCGACGGCGGCATGCAGGTTGAGCTGACCTCGGTGCTGCTCCGCGACCCCACCCTGACCCCGGGCGAAATCCTGATGTCCGAGTCGCAGGAACGCATGATGGCCGTTGTCACGCCCGAAAACATCGCCGCGTTCGAAGCGGTCATGGACAAGTGGGCTGTGGAGTACTCCTGGTTGGGCGAGGTGACCGACACCGGACGCCTCATCATTACGTGGGAAGGCGAAGTCATTGTCGACGTCGACCCGCGCACCGTTGCCCACGACGGTCCGGTCTACGACCGCCCGTTCGCCCGCCCCTCATGGCAGGATTCCGTGCAGGCCGATACCTTCACGGGCTCCGTGCAGGACGCCGGCCGCCCCTCCACCTCCGGGGAACTGGCTGCGGCCGTCACCGAGCTCATTGCTTCGCCGAACATGTGCAGCAAGGCCTGGATCACCAAGCAGTACGACCGCTACGTCGGCGGCAACACCGCCATGGCGTTCCCGGACGACGCCGGAGTGGTCCGCGTGGACGAGGAAACCGGCCTTGGCGTGGCCCTGGCCACCGACGCCAACGGCCGCTACACCTACCTCGACCCGTACCACGGTGCACAGCTGGCACTGGCCGAGGCGTACCGCAACGTCGCCACCTCCGGCGCCGTACCGATGGCCGTCAGCGACTGCCTGAACTTCGGTTCCCCCGAGGATCCGGACGTCATGTGGCAGCTGGCCGAGTCCATCCGTGGCCTGTCCGACGCGTGCATGGAGCTGGGCGTCCCGGTCACCGGCGGCAACGTCTCGCTCTACAACCAGACCGGTACCGTGCCCATCCACCCCTCTCCCGTGGTTGCAGTGCTGGGCAAGCTCGACGACGTCGCCCGCCGCACGCCGTCGGGTTGGAAGGAAGACGGCCAGGCCATCTACCTGCTGGGCACCACGGCCGCGGAACTGGACGGTTCGGAATGGTCCAACCTGCGCGGACACCTCGGCGGCTTGCCGCCTAAGGTTGACCTTTCCATCGAGCGCCAGCTCGGCGAGATCCTCATCAACGCTTCGCGCGACGGCATGATCGACGCCGCGCACGACCTCTCCGAGGGTGGCCTTGCCGCGGCGCTGGTGGAGTCCGCACTCCGTTACGGGGTCGGCGCCCGGATTGCGCTGGACGAACTCATGGAGCGCGACGGCGTGGACCTGTTCACCGCGTTGTTCTCCGAGTCCCAAGGCCGGGCCATCGTGTCCGTTCCCCGCTCCGAGGAAATCCGTTTCAAGGACATGTGCACCGCCCGCGGCTTCGCCCACCTCCGGATCGGCGTCGTCGACGCTGCCGGCGGCAAGCTGGAGATCAACGGCGTGGACGAGCTCTCCTTGGACGCTCTCAACGAAGCCCACGAGGCCACGCTGCCGAAGTACTTCGGCTAACGCCCCGGCCTCACCTTCGATTGCTCCGTAACTGCCGTTTTGACCATTCAGAACGGCAGTTACGTGGGGCCACGCCGGCGAGGGCCCCGGCCTGAGCTTGCGAAGGCTGGGAGCCGGAGGGGAGCAATCGTTTTTAAGAACGGGTTGGACGCCAACCGGCTTGGATCAGCGCGGTCCGGATCTTCGCCACCGCCGGCTTGGCATCGTTCACCATGTGGCGTTTTGAGATCCGGACCTCCGTCCAGCCCAAAGCCTCATACCGTTCCGAGCGGCTAATGTCGTTGAGTTCGGGTTCCGGTAATCCTGCCCTCGCGATGGCCAACCGGAGCAATGATTCCTGCGGGGAATCGGAGCCCACACGGATCAGCTGGATGGCGTCCTTGGCTTTGCGCAGGCCGCGCTTGCCTCTGTGGCGATCAATCATCCACTGAAGATCCTCGAGGGTGCACAACGGCGTGTCTCGCCCTTCGAATTCAACCCGCGGCCTCCGCACACAGCTGTCCCCGATGACCACCAGTTCGTCCACGGTCAGCATCTCGGCCATGTCCAGCCAAGTGCGCTCCACGGTGGTGACAGCGACGCCGTCAACCAGAGTGACCTCGTCCTCATAGAGCTTCATGCGGTGGACGACGATGTGTGGACCCCTGGTACTGACACCCTCGCGGGCCGCCTCGGAAACAGTGAATGGCCGAGTCTGGAGACTCACCGGGAGGCGACGCGGGGTTTTCATGGCCCCATCAGAACAGAAAAGAGTCAACCCCCGCAGAAGTTATCCACAGCCTCCATCGATTGCTCCAGAACGGTCGTTTTGGGCCTTCAAAACGACCGTTGCTCAGCAATCGATGCAAAAGGAGTCAGTCTTCGCTGTGGAGGTCCCGGCGTCGGGCGCTGAGGAGCTCCAGTTCGGGGCGCGCGGCGACGAAGCGCTCGACGGCGTCGAGGACCTCCACGAGATGAGCCCGGTCTGCTGCCACGGCGCCTGCGCCGATGAGCACACGGCGATATTGGTCCAAGTGCCCGGTCTCGGCGGCGGAGACCTCGAAACGCCTTTTCAGCTCGGCGATCACCGGGCGCACGAGGGAACGTTTCTCCTTCAGGCTGTGTACCTCGCCGAGGAGGATGTCGAACTCGATCCACGCGATCCACATGCGCCCATCGTATCCAGTAGTCGCGCGCCCTCCCGCTTCGGAGCCCACGGTGGCAAGATAAGGGCAGACCAAAGGAGCTCCATGGGCACGGACGATCACACGAACAATGCCGGCAACGCAGTATCCCGGGGTGCCGATTCGGTGGGCGACGCCGTAGACGACGCCAAGGATTCACGGACCGTCCGGGTAGTGGCGCGGGCCGGATTCGTCGCCCTAGGGCTGATACACCTCCTGATCGGAAGCATCGCGTTGGGTATCGCGCTCGGCTCATCCGGCCAAGCCGACCAAAGCGGAGCTGTCGGCCAGATGGCCGGAACGCCCGGCGGCATCGTCCTTTTGTGGGCGGGACTAGTGGCCTGCGGTGTCCTCGCGCTCTATATGGCGAGCGACGCCGTGATGGGGTGGAGCGGGGGTGGCAGTTCAAAGCCGTGGATGAATCGGCTCAAGGCAGCCGGGCAGGCCATCGTCTTCGCTGTGGCCGCGGTGACCTTCGGCAGTTTTGCGCTCAGCCATCCAAGCAGCAGCAGCGAGAAGTCCCGCTCGACCAGTGCGGACCTCATGTCCAGCACTCCCGGTACTGTCCTCCTGGTGATCATCGGGGTGGCATTGCTGGCAGCCGCGGGCACCTACGTCTTCCTGGGCATAACCCGCAAGTACGAAAAGAACCTGAGGGGGAAACCGTCGGGACTTCTGGGAGACGCGTTCACGGTGCTGGGCGTGGTGGGCTATTGCGCGAAAGGGGTGGCGCTCGGCGCCGTCGGATTGCTCATCCTGATCGCCACGGCCGCGCACGACCCCTCTCAACAGGGCGGCCTCGATTCGGCCCTCAAGGCCTTCCTGAAGCAACCCTTCGGCGCATGGGTGCTGGTGTTCGTGAGCCTCGGACTCATGGCTTACGGGATCTTCTCTTTGTTCCGCTCCCGTTACCAGCGGATCTGACGGCGGCCTCACCTTCGAGTGATGGACAGAAGCGCCCGACGGCGGCCCTCACCTATAGTCGGAACCGCCGTCGGGCGCTTATTTAGCCTGGCTGTGCTACTTGGAGGTGCCTTGAGAGACCGAACCCTGCAGCTGGCGCTGGAAGATGATGTAGACGATCAGCACCGGAACCACCGTGACGGTGACGGCCGCGAACAAGGCGCCGAAGTCCACGGCATAACCCATCTGGCCGGCGAAGGCAGCCAGTCCCTGGGACAGCACGCGCGGCCCGGCAGCGTTGATCGCCACCGGAATCAGGAACTGGTTCCACAGGCCCAGGAAGTTGAAGATGGCCACGGAAGCGAGTCCTGGCTTGGCCATCGGCAGCATGACCTGGAAGAACGTCCGCCACTCGCCTGCTCCGTCCAAGGCTGCCGCCTCCGTGATTTCGTGGGGAAGCGATTTGAAGAAGGAGAACAGGAAGAACACCGTGAACGGCAGGGCGAAGCCGACATACACCAGGATGAGGCCCGGCAAAGTGTTCAACAAACCGATGTTCCGCATGACGAAGAACAACGGCACCATGGCGAGGAAGATCGGGAAGGTGAGCCCTGCCAGCATGAGGTAGTAGATCGCTTTGCTGCCGAAAAAGACATAGCGTCCCAGGACATAGGCGCACATGGCGCCGAGCACCATGACGATCACCAAAGCGGACCCTACGACAATGACGGAGTTGAGGAAGTAGCTCCCGATGCCGGCCTCGGTCCAAGCACGGACGTAGTTGTCGAAACGCCACTGCGAGGGCAGGGCAAACGGCGAGGCGAAGATCTCGCTCGATGTCTTGAAGGAAGACATGAAAGTCCACAGCAGTGGCAGGATCACAATGAGGGACCAGATGCTGAGGGCCGTGTGCGAAACGGCGCCCACCACCCTGTCTCCGGTGGTCAGGGCCGGCTTGCGGGGGTTGAAGTGCAGGGACTTCATGTCCTGGCTGGCAATTTTTGTCGTCATCAGAGGGACACATCCTTGTCGCCACCAGTGAGCCTGTTAACCAGGAACACGAGGCCGGAGAAGATCAGGGTGGCTACGGCGAGCACGACGCCCATGGCGCTGGCCAGGCCGAACTGGCCCTTGGTGAATGCGGTGAAGAAGAGCTGCTGGGACATCACCAAGGTGGAGTTGTCCGGTCCACCGCCGGAGTTCAGGGCCGCCATGTAGACGAAGGCGTCCAGCGCCAGGATTCCCATATAGATGTAGGCGGTCTGGATGTTGTCCCGGATCAGCGGGATGGTGATGGACACGGCAGTGCGGAAACGCCCGGCCCCGTCAATCCTGGCCGCTTCAAACAGCTCGGCAGGTATGCCCTTGATGCCCGCGACGAACAGCACCATGTAGAAGCCGATGAAGCCCCACACGATCACGAACATCGTGGCGATCATGGCGGTGCTCTTGTCGCCGAGCCAGGCGTAGGACTTGAACTGGTCCATGCCCAGGGATGTGAGGATGCCGTTCAGGAGGCCTCCCGAAGGATCATAGATTTGACCCCACATGATGCCGATGGCGATGGCCGGGATCGTGTAAGGGAAGAAGGACACCACCCGGTAGAAGCTGGAGTTGCGCAAGCCTTTGATCTGGCCCTTGCTGCTGCCCCCCACGGTCACCAAGGTTGCCAGCACAAGGCTGAGGATGATGGTGATGATGGGCAGGAAGATGACCAACAGGATGTTGTTCCCCATGGCCTTCATGAAGACGTCATCCGCAAAGAGCTTTTGGTAGTTCTGAAGGCCGATGAAGTTTTGCTTGGGTGAGAACCCCGACCAGTCGGTCAGGGAGTAGCCGAAGGCCTGGATGAATGGCCAGATCACAAAGATGATGTAGATGGCCAGTGGCACTCCGAGGAAGACCACAAAGAAGCTGATCTTGTCGAACGTCAAGGGCTTGCGCCGCCTCTTGTAGACGGGTGGTGCGGTTTCCGGAACGACGACGGCGGACGCGCCGTCGCCGACCCGGAGTGTTTTAGCTTTCACTGAAGTCACTTCACTTCAATTTTCGTGACCGAGCTGTCGTTGCGGACCTTGTCGGTAATTTTCTGCAGGTCGGACGTCAGGGTGGCGACGTCGGACTTTCCATCGAGGAACGTGTTCCACACAACCAGCTGGTCTTTGTTCATCCCGTAGAGGTCAACGAAGTTCCACGTGAAGATGTTCGATCCAGCATCGCTGAGCAGCTTGGTCTGGGAAACCAGGGCGGTGGAACCGAAGCCATCGGCGGGAACGGTGTCCTTGACGATGGTGGGGGCCAGCTTTGTCTTGGCAAAGTTGGTGGCAGCATCCTTGGACAGCATGACACGCAGCAGTTCCTTGCCGCCGGCCACGTTTTTACCTTGGGACGGAACCACGAACGGCTCGCCGGAAGCGCTGTGCATTGCCGCGTAAGGAAGCTTGGATCCGGAAGTCACGGTGGGAACAGGAACGCCAGTCATCTTGAAGCCGGACTTCGTTTGGTCCTTCATCTCGTTTTCTATCCACGAGCCGGACGGGTAGAACACGGCTTCCTGGGCGTTGCTCCATTGCGCCTGCGCCGCGGTGAACTGCGTACCCGAGCCACCCGGTTTGAAGTGGCCGGCCTTGACGATCTTGCCCAAGGCCGTGAAGACGCTTTGGATGGCCGGGTGGGACCACGCGTCCGCTTTCAGGTTTTCAAGGCCAAGGCGAACGTCATCGCCGCCTTCCTTGATGGCGGACGCGATCGCCATTTCCTGGTAATAGGTGGCCGCTTCCTTGCCCCAGACGAACAGGTACTTGCCCTTGGCCTTGGCCTGCTCGCCGAGCGCGTACATCTCATCCCACGTCTTCGGCACGGTCCAGCCGTTGTCCTTGAGGAATGAATCCGAGTACCACATGGCGTACACCGTCAGCACGTAGTTCAGGGCCGCCAGCTTGCCATTGAAAGTGCCCGGGGCGAGCACTCCGGCGTACAGGGTGTCCTTGATGACCTTGCCTTCGAGGTTCTTGGACTCGACCACGCTCGTGAGATCTTCGAGCTGGGCCAGGATGGTGCTGAAGCCGATCGCCTTGGCGCCGGAGTTGTCGATCAGGTCCGGAGGGTTGCCGCCAACGAATCGCGGCTGCAGTTCCTGCGCGATGTCGGTGGACGGGGAAATCTTGGCGGTGGAACCCGAATGTGCGTTCTCGAAGCTCTTGCCCGCGAAGTCGACGTAGTCGATTCCATAGCCGCCCTTGAAGATCACGGCGTCAACGGTGGACTTGTCTGCCATGCCGAACGGATTGGTATCTGACACGGTCCCCGTGGGACCGGTGGTTCCTCCTCCGCCACCGGCTGCGCAGGAGGCCATCGAGCCGGCCAACGGCACAAGCACGGCCGCGGCAAGCGCGCCGCGGAGGAAACCGCGGCGTGCAAAGGACTGCTGCTGAACGTTCATCCTAAAACCCTCCAGAGACTCGTAGTACCGAACCCTGACGGCGCCTCGGCCGGCAGTCGATCGGTCCGGGCACCGCCGCTGCGACGCGCCCTTCGTGTGACATACTTCACCACGAGTGATTGAAAAGCAATATTTGAGGGCAGTTTCAATCAACTTTTGTCAAAATGTGATCTGACAATCGTGCCGCTCAAGAGGGGTCATTTGGGTGTTCTAGCCCCGCAAATTCAAGGATTTTGCGCATTGGGCGACGGCTTCGCGCGCCCATTGCCGCTGTTGCTCTGTTCCTACCCGCTCAGCCCACTGTTCGGCCAGCTGGAACTCGACCATCGCCTCGGTGCGCCGCCCGTCGTCGTACATCGCCCAACCGAGGTTGTTGTGCAAAGAAACCATCCACCGTTTGGTGCGGGAATCCTCGACGGCGGAGGCGTACTCAAGCGCGCTGCGCGTCCATGATTCCTGGTGGCCGGAGTCCGCAATGGCCAGCATGTGAAGCGCGTCCACGGCGAGGAAATCTTCGCCCAGGAGGTCTCCCATCTCGGCGGCTTGCTCAAATAGCGGAACGGCCATGGCAGGGTGGCCCGCCGAGTTGAGCAGGCGGCCGCGCTCAAGGAGAATCCGCACCGCGACGGTCGGTTCCTCTTCGGCGTCGATCCCGTCCAGGAGCGCATCCGCCTCCTCGAAGCGGCCCTGCAGTCCGATGGCCCGGCCCAATTGGGTGGCGAGCTCGGCCTGTTCAAAGGCATCGTAGGCGGGGTCGGTCATGGCTTCGCGGAAGCGGGCTTCCGACAGCGCAGGGTCCTCAAAAATCCACAGTTCATCGAGGGTCTTTTGTTCCAGCATCTGGCTCCTCCTGATTGCTTCGAGGCGATGGAAGGTGCGGTCCACTCACAATCTAGCCGAAGCGGCAGACGGGGTCCGCGTGTCAGTCCCTGGCGAGCCGGGCCCAGCCCAATTGCGCCTGCTGCTTCCGGCTCAGTGAGGAAACCACCAGGTCATAGGAGTCCTCCACCATGTCCCGGACCATCGAGTCGGGCAGGGCGCCGTCCAGTCGCACACCATTCCAGTGCGTCTTGTTCATGTGCCAGGCGCCGGTGATTTCCGGATGGGCGGAGCGAAGTTGAGCGGCCAAGGCGGGATCGCATTTGAGGCTCACTGCCAAGTTCTGCTCGTCCAACGCAGAGGCGGCGAACATCTTGCCTTCCTGCTTGGAACCGCCGGACACGGCTGACCTGACCTTGAAGACCGACGTTTCAGGGCCGAACGGGAAGTCTTCGTAGGTCCCGGGGAAGCTCAGGCAGATTTGGCGGAGTGTGGCAGCGTCCATGTAGCGACACTAGCGGAATGCGAGGACGAGCGGACCGGCAGCCTCACGCAACTCCCAGGAAGTCCTCGAGGAGCACGACTTCCAGGCCAGCAGCCACTTGCGCGGAGCGGAAGGCCTCGAAGTCCGCCGCGAATTCGGGACGGAAGTGCATCAGCACGATATCCCCGGCCCGGAGGGAATTGCCGTACTGGTAGTCCATACGGCCGGCATTGGCCTTGGCCTCCCACGTAACGATCGCCTTCAACCCGGCTGCGGCCACGGCCTGCCGCATGACCGTGGAATAGGCGCCTCCGGGAGGCCTGAACAGGGTGGGCTTGCGGCCGTACTGCTGGACCGCGAAATCCTGCATTCCTGCAATGTCCTCAAGCTGCCGCTGGTAGCCCCATTGCGTCGTCATATTGACGTTGTGGCTGACCGTGTGGTTTTCAACCAGGCTCCCCTGGTCCATGAACGCCTTGAAGAATGCGGGGTTGTCCCGGACGGTGTTGCTCGTCAGGAACAGCGTGGCCGGGTAGCCGCTCTCCTTGAGGAGCCGGACGCTTTCCGGCGATTTGACCACCCCGTCGTCGATCGTGAGGAACACCACGGGATGTTTGGTGGGGATCTTGGTGATCACCGGAGCCAGTCCGCCTTGGATGGGCGGCAACGTGAAGTCAGGGACGAAGGGGTTCCGGAGCCGACCCGGACCGGCAGGACTTGGCGTGGGACTCATCGCCGGGCTTGAGGACAACGACGGCGAGGGGCCCGCCTTGCCGGGGGCCGCCGTCGGGCTTTCTGCGGACGGACTTCCGGGGGCAGCGCATGCCCCGAGACCGGCCACGAGGGAAGCCCCGAGGAAACCGAGCGCGGTGCGTCGGCTCGCGGTGGAGGGGTAGTCGTCACACATGGGGATTTCCTGGTCTCGAAAGGGGGATGGCCCCCCGAAACATACCAGCGGGCGGTTAACGGAAAGTGACGCCGTTGGCTGAGGCTAGATGCCGCTCCGCCAGCCCACCTGCGCCGGGCAGGCGTTCATGACGACGTCCAGGCCCGCAGCTTTGGCCCGCTCCGCCGCATCCTCGTCAATTACTCCGAGCTGGAGCCACACGGCTTTCGCCCCCACGGCAATCGCTTCGTCCACTACCGCGCCAACGCGGGAGGAGTTCACAAAGCAGTCGACGACGTCGATGGGCTGCTTCTCGAGGGGCACGTCGGCGAGGAACTTGTAGCCGGTCTCGCCGTGGACGTCTTCGCCCTTCTGGTTGATAGGGATGATCTCCATGCCCATGGTGTCGCGAACGTAGAGAGCCACTTCGAAGGCCGAGCGCCACTCATTCGTGCTGAGTCCCACGATGGCCCAGCGGCCCCTTGTTCGCATCAGCCGGTCAATGACTGCCGGATCGTTGACGTGTGTCATAACTCCAGCCTACTAGCGGGACAGGAGTCCGAGCAGCCAGCGCAACGAAGTCCCGGCAGGCTTCACGGACACGTCATCCTGGGCATTCTCAACTGCTTGCTGCACCCCGTTTTGGAGGTCCTTCGCTGTGGGAGCGGAGGGGATGGCGGTTTTGGGTTGCGGAAAGATTCCCTGCGGGTCGTTCTTGGGTCCGCCGTGCTTCGGCGCTTCCGACTGCTCCTGGCTTGTTTGGCTTGCCGGCGCCGGAACGGCCACCGGCGCTACCGGCTGGTGCGCCGCATCGCCGGTACCGGCCGGGGCGGGCGCCACGGGATCAGCCGATGGGCCTGCCACAGGGGGCACTGACGGCGGCAGGTCGACGGGAGCCGGGTTCGTCGTGACCTCCGGCGAGTCCTGGGCGGGGGCTGGAGGTACAAGCGACGGCGGAGCAGTGGTCCAAGCGGGTGCCCAGCCGGAGATCAAAGTCTGCATGAATTCGGGAGTGCCCTTGCTGAATCCGCCGCTCGCGGCCGCAACGCCACCAACACCCAGTCCCATGGCGGTCAGGACAGCGGCACCAATGACGGCGGGGCGATGCTTGCGTAATTGACGACGCTTGGCGAGCTCGTCGAGGGGAAGGATGTTTGCCGAGTCACGGGCGGTAGTCGCGGGGCCGTCACCCGGCGTCGAGCCAGCCAACATCGCCGCGAGTGCAGGACCGGGAGCCGGCGCGGGCATTGACGCAAACGATTCCAGCGCCTTCAAGGAATCCGTGAGTTCCGGGGCGTCCGCGAGGTCGGCTTCAAGCATGAGCTCGAGGATGACCGCGTCGCGGTCAATGTCCTTGCAATCCCAACGCATCATGGTGCCACGTATTCCTTTACTACCGAGTGCTCGCGGAGTGCATTCAATGCCCGGCGCTGCAGCTGCTTGACTGCGCCTTGGCTTTTCCCCATGATTTCGGCTGCTTGGTCCACGGTCAGACCGGCAACGATACGGAGCGCCAGGACTTCCCGCTGATCTTCCCGAAGAAGGTCCAGCAGCGCCATGACTTCCCCGGGCGCCACGCGGTTCATCGCTTCGGCTTCCGCCGAACTCGACTGGCGCGTGTCACGTTCAGGTTCGAACTCGTGGTGTTCCGGCGCCCTGCTTTGCCGGCGATGGTCGTCCACCATTCGGGCATGGGCCACCGAGAACACGAACGTCCGCAGGCCGCTGACTCCGCCCGTGATCGTCTCGACGCGCGGCAGGACGGCAAGAAAAACGTCCTGTGTGACAGCTTCGGGATCCGAGACGCCTTTTGCCGTCAGGTAGCCGAGCACCTGGCCGGCAAAGGCCTGGTAGATGGCGCTGAACAGTTCAGCTTCCTGGCCGCGAAGGGCCAGCAATGCTGCATCGGTCAAGGCGTCGGTCACTGAAGCGTGGCTTTCGTTGGGGAGCGAATGTCCGGATCCAAGAGAGATCCTCGGTGCCGCCCATGCGCGGCAGGGCCGGGC
The DNA here is from genome assembly GCF_002009585.1 of Arthrobacter sp. SRS-W-1-2016. NCBI lineage: Bacteria > Bacillati > Actinomycetota > Actinomycetes > Micrococcales > Micrococcaceae > Arthrobacter > Arthrobacter sp. SRS-W-1-2016. The sequence goes on from NZ_MTPV01000038.1 coordinate 35,126, forward strand.
AACCTCACTTAGCTTAACCGTTGCTCCCGCTACGCCCAAGGACCAACTTTCGGTTCCGGGGGCGTGCCTCTCCCGGACTTTTTGCGCATCCACGAAACCCCTTCAGACATGAAAAGGGCCGAGCTGAAACATGATGGGGGACAAATTTCAGCTCGGCCTTTCAAAGAGGTAATCGCCGGGGTACCCCAAAGGGTTACGCGGAGTCCAAAAGTTTTTTTCGCACCTGTTTTCGGGGCGTCCGGCCCGTAACGCACGACGGCGGGCCGCCCTGGAAAGGGCCGCCCGCCGTCGTCGTAACTCGGCTTTGGTGACTAGTCCTCGATGAGGTCGTGCACCACGATCGTCTGGTCCCGGTCCGGGCCGACGCCGATCGCGGAGAAGCGCGTGCCGGAGAGCTTCTCGAGGGCCAGCACGTAGCGGCGGGCGTTCTCGGGGAGGTCTTCGAGCGTCTTGGCGCCGGTGATGTCCTCGGTCCAGCCGTCGAAGTACTCGAAGATCGGCACTGCGTGGTGGAACTCGGTCTGGGTCATGGGCATTTCATCGTGGCGGACGCCGTCGACGTCGTAGGCCACGCAGACCGGGATCTGCTCGATGCCGGTCAGGACGTCCAGCTTGGTGACGAAGTAGTCCGTGAAGCCGTTGACGCGGGACGCGTGGCGGGCCAGGACAGCGTCGTACCAACCGCAGCGGCGCGGGCGGCCGGTGTTGACCCCGAACTCGCCGCCTGTTTTCTGCAGGTACATGCCCATCTCGTCGAAGAGTTCCGTGGGGAACGGGCCGGCGCCGACGCGGGTGGTGTAGGCCTTGATGATGCCGATGGAACGCGAGATGCGGGTGGGTCCGATGCCCGAGCCAACGGACGCGCCGCCGGCGGTCGGGTTGGACGACGTCACGAACGGGTAGGTGCCATGGTCGACGTCGAGGAACGTGGCCTGGCCGCCTTCCATCAGGACCACCTTGCCTTCGTCCAGTGCGTTGTTGAGGACAAGTGTGCTGTCAATGACCAGCGGCCGCAGGCGTTCGGCGTAGGACAGGAAATACTCCACGATCTCGTCCACCACCACGTTGCGGCGATTGTAGACCTTGACCAGGAGCTCGTTCTTTTGGCGCAGCGAACCTTCCACCTTCTGGCGGAGGATCGATTCGTCGAAGACATCCTGGACGCGGATACCCAGGCGGGCCACCTTGTCCATGTAGGCCGGGCCAATGCCCCGGCCGGTGGTGCCGATGGCGCGGCTGCCGAGGAAGCGCTCCGTGACCTTGTCCAACACCTGGTGGTACGGCGCAACGAGGTGGGCATTGGCGGAGACGCGCAAACGGGACGTGTCGGCGCCGCGGGCTTCCAGGCCGTCGATCTCCTGGAACAGCGCCTCAAGGTTCACCACGCAGCCGTTGCCGATGATCGGAATCGCGTTGGGGCTCAGAATGCCGGCAGGAAGGAGCTTGAGCTCATACTTCTCACCGCCCACCACAACGGTGTGCCCGGCGTTGTTGCCGCCGTTGGGCTTGACTACGTAGTCAACGCGGCCACCGAGCAGGTCGGTTGCTTTGCCTTTGCCTTCGTCGCCCCACTGGGCTCCGACGATCACGATAGCTGGCATGGGATCCTCCCCCATTCTTTCGGGCCGGTCCTGGCGGGATCACCAAGGCTCAGCGCCGTACATGAGAACGCCCCGAATCTTTCGGCCCTGCCCGAGGACTTCCGCAAAAGTTCACCGGCGAGATCAGCAAGAGTTCCGGGGCTCTTACCAGCCAAGTTTAGCCGATGCCGCTCTTGGACCTCTTGTCACGTGGCCGAACGGCGACATGAAAGGAGGGAGGGCACCCTCGAAGTTCCCCGTGAGCAGAATGTGAACTCTTCCCAAACAGTCGGTATTGAGCTCCCAAATCGACCTCCGGGCCCCGAGCAACCGGCTACATTCTTTGTGAATCCTCACCCCCAACACACCCCAACTGACTCGCATTTGTTGTCGTTATGAGCCTTCTAAACGACAACAAATGCGAGTCAGTTGGGCGGGCACTGCCCGTGAATCTGAAGGGAAGTCCATGAACTTTCGCAACAGGCGCCTCCTCTCAACAGCAGGAGTGAGCGCACTCGCCGCGTCCACGATCGCCGCCGGCCTGATCGGGTTCGGCATGACGCCGGCTTCGGCCAACAACGACCAAAAGGGAACGGCGACACCCATCAAGCACGTCGTCGTAATTTTCGGCGAGAATGTTTCCTTCGACCACTACTTCGCGACGTATCCGCAAGCGGCCAACGTCCCCGGCGAAACCCAGCAGGGTACCGGCGCAGCGGCCCCCGCGTTCACGGCGGCCAAGAACACGCCGAAGAACATCGCCACCCTCGCCCACGACAATCTGTTGGCACCCAACAATCCCAACTCGGTCCAGCCACAGCGCCTGACGCCGAGCCAGGCCATCACATGCGACCAGGACCACGAATACACCGCGGAACAGAAGGCCTACAACGGCGGCCTCATGAACAAGTTCGTCGAGAACACCAGCATGGATACCTGTTCGGGTGGCCAGTTCGGCCGTCCCGGGCTCACCACTGACTACTACGACGGCAACACCGTGACCGGAATCTGGAACTACGCCCAGAACTTCGCCATGAGCGACTCGCACTTCAGCACCGGCTTCGGACCGTCCAGCCCCGGCGCGCTCAACCTGGTGTCCGGCCAGACCCACGGCGTCACGGAATTCACTGCCGCCGGTCAGCCGGTCAAGCCCGCTAGCAGCGATTACACCGTCAAATTCCCCGACGCCAACGGCGTCGGCACCATGACGGAAGACCCGGATCCGGTGTACGACGACTGCTCCAACAAGAGCCACGCGAGCAAGAACAACCTTGCGGGCATGCAGGGTAAGAACATCGGCGATCTCCTCAACGACAAGGGAGTCAGCTGGGGCTGGTTCCAGGGCGGCTTTGCCCCGACAACGGCGGCAACGGACACCACGCCGGCAGCCTGCATGAGCACCCACACCAACATTTCAGGCGCGACGGTCACGGACTACAGCCCGCACCACCAGCCGTTCCAGTACTACAAGTCAACGTCCAACCCGCACCACCTTGCCCCGGCGAGCGTGGACGAGATCGGGCACAACGGCCAGGCCAACCACCAGTACGACACCTCGGACTTCGCCAAGGTGGTCAACTCGGACAACATGCCCGCCGTCTCGTTCCTGAAGGCGGGAAGCTTCCAGGACGGCCACGCCGGCTACTCCGATCCACTCGACGAGCAGAAGTTCATCACGCAGCAGGTGAACGCCATCCAGAACTCGAAGAACTGGGAAAGCACCGCCGTCGTCCTCGCCTACGATGACTCGGATGGCTGGTACGACCACGTCGCCGCCGGCGTGAAGAACTCCTCCAACACCACTGACGACGCCGCATGGTGCCTCAGCGCCTACAACAAGGGTGTCCCGATGGCCGGAGGTTATGCCGACCGTTGCGGCCCCGGCCCCCGCCAGCCACTCGTGGTGATCTCGCCCTTCGCGAAGAAGAACTTCGTGGACCACACCCAGACGGACCAGTCATCCATCCTTCGCTTCATCGAGGACAACTGGCACACCGGCCAGATCGGCGATTCCTCGGCGGACGCCAAGGCCGGTTCCATCAACGCGATGTTCAACTTCGACAACGGCCGGGACGTGAAGCTCATCCTCAACGAATCGAACGGCACCGTGGTTTCCCGTACCAAGGAAAGCGACGACCAGAACGAGAACAAGCAGTAACAGGCGCTTCCCAAACGGCACCGTCCCGCTTCCATCGGGACGGTGCCGTTGCCGTTAACGCACTTGCGCCGTCGAGAGTCCCACCACAGAAGTCCCGATTCACCCCACAGCCCACCGCGGTTCCGGTAGAGTTAACCAGCCCCCAACACTGCACCCAATCCGACCGGTCGCGGCAAACCGCTCCCGGCCGGACAAGTGCGCCTCGCTACACCTAGGAGACCCAAGCCCATATGCAAGACCTGGCGACTGAAACACGCGAAGAGCAGCTCTGGAACCGACGTTTCGAACCCCACATCGCCGAGGTCACGGGGCTTTGCGATTCCCTCAAAGATCAGAAGCCGGGCAGCGAAGTCCTCTACGTAGACCCCGCCCACAGTGTTGACGAGTGCCGTATCATCAGCCTTTTCTCCAACTCCCGCAGCACCGAGGGTTCAGGCTTCATCGCCCCGGGTGACGCAGATGCCGCCACCCGCATGGTGGGTATGCAGTGGCAATTGGGCCTGCGCCCGGAACTCATGATGCCGTGGAACGTCTACCCGTGGATCGAGCCCGACAGCGAACCGGGCAAGCTGACTCCCGCCAACATCACCGAAGGCCTCAAGCCGCTCCTGCGTCTCCTGGCGATCGTGCCGCGCACCTCAGTGCTGGTAGCCCATGGCAATGAAGCCCATCGTTTGGCAGACCAGCTCATGAAGGCCGCACCGCAGAGCATCCACCGCCGAGGCTTCAAGACGTTCAAGGTCCGCTCGCTGGGTGGACGCTCCTTCGCCGGCTCCCCCACGCGCCAACAGGAGTACCTGGACCTCATCCACGGCGCCTACGCCGAGGCCATGGCCCGGACCGGCCTCACCCCCGTCTCCTAGGACCCGCCCAACTAATACAAAAGTAGGGGTGGATCAGGCTGCGGTGACCGGAGTGATCGTGACGTCGTAGCCGAGGCTGTTGA
>NZ_MTPV01000003.1:0-36469 GCF_002009585.1 Arthrobacter sp. SRS-W-1-2016
ATCCCCTGGTTCATCCCGCCACCCCACACCGACCCGCAGCGGAAACCCCGAAGAAACCACTACTTCCAAATATGAGCCCGGGCTAGGCGGTGTCCCGCGGCCACTGATCCTCCACAGGCATCCTGCGGTGGCCCTATCCACATAGGGGCATTCCCTGCTGCTGCGGCGGATGCGGGCGCCTAGGCTCGTGGATATGCCACGCAGGAACCGAGCCTCGCCCGCGGATGATGCTGCGAGTGCCGCCCGGCTCCGGTTCGCTGTTCGTCTTGCACCATCGACCGACCACGACGCCGACGGGCAGCCGGCCCACGTCAACAAAACAGAGCCTCTGCTTCCTGTGCAAGCCTTGATGACGGCTGGCTCGGGCAAGGCCGACGCGGGCCAGAAGTCAGGCGCCGAAGAGCTGTCCTCGGAGGCACGTTCTCCATCACGGCTTCGGTGGCGAACGCCATGGCGCGTAGCAATGTTGCTGGCTCTGCCTTGTTTGCTGCTGGTGGTGTGGTTCCTTTGGCTGTCCTGGTCCGGGCACCCGACCACTGAGCCCGTCGTCCGAAGTTCACTTGCGGGAGGAACTCCGAAAGCGGGCACGGAAAGTAAAAGCGACGATGGCAACGGGGCTTCGGAACACGACGATGGAGCACGGCTGCTTACAGTCCACGTTGCGGGTGCGGTCAAGAATCCCGGGATTGTCAGAGTTCCCACGGGAGCGCGGGTGTTCGACGCGATCGCTGCCGCAGGTGGTGCGGATCCTGCAGCCGAGCTGAACAGCCTCAACCTTGCGGCGGTGGTGCAGGACGCCGCGAAGATCCACGTTCCGCGGATGGGGGAGGCGGCTCCGTCGCAGATTGCCGGGCCAGTTGGCGCAGCTCCAACTAGCGGGAGCACCGGTGCCGGGTCTGTCGGCGGCAAAGTCAATCTCAACACCGCAACCGCTGAGGAACTCGACGCCTTGCCGAAGGTCGGTCCTGTCCTCGCCAAGCGGATCGTCGAATGGCGCGAGCAGCACGGCCCGTTCGCTGCTGTAGAGGATCTCGACGCAGTGGATGGTGTCGGTCCCAAGATGATGGAATCCCTGCTGCCTTTGGTGACGGTCTAGGGTGAGCGGAGTGAAGGTGAGCCCGGGCCGTGTAGACCTTCGGCTGGCCCCGTCGGCCTTTCTCGCGTGGGCTGTTTCCCTAGCAGCCGCCTATCTACCTTCACTGTGGACAGGAATCATGTGCGTGGCTTTGCTCTCCGCCGCGGGTGTTCTTCTCGCCACCCGGTCCATGGCCGCCCGAAGCTTGAGGACGTTTCCCGCCACTTTCGCCGTCGCGTGCTTGTTCGGGGCGGCCGTGGCCGCCCACGCAGCAATGGATGCCGGACAGCGCCAAGAAGGTCCGGTTGCCGAGGCTGCGGCGTCGCGCGACTCGGTTGTCATTCATGCGGTGATAGTGGGTGAGCCGCGCGAGCTAGGCACCGATTCACGCGGATCGGCACGGTGGGCCGTGCCAGCCGAAATCATTGATATTGCGGCCGACGGCATGCTGACCCGCGCCCGCACGAAGATTCTGCTGACAGGAGGGGAAGGCTGGGACCGGGTGGTCACGGGACAGGAGGTACGAACCGCCGGAAAGCTAAAGCCTGCAAAGCCAGGACAAGTCGAAACCGGTGTCCTTGCCGCCGCCACCCCACCCATGCGGCCGGACCCGCGGCACAAGGACGCACAGCACAGTCCGGACACACACGACAGGCCGGAAGCACTTGCCAACATTCCCCAAGGTCCCGCCCAATTGAAAAAACAATTCAGTTCCGCCGCTGAGTGGTTGCACGGCGACGCAGCCGGACTGCTACCCGGAATGGTCACGGGCGACACCACCGGCTTGGACGAAGGCCTGGAAACGGCCATGAAGACCACCGGCACCACCCACCTCACCGCGGTCAGCGGCGCTAACTGCAGCCTCATCCTCGGCGGCCTGGTGCTACTGGCAAGGAGCTTCAGACTTGCGAGGGGAGTGGCGGCAATCGTGGCCCTCGGAGGCTTGGCGGCCTTCGTCATGATTGTCGGGCCGGACGCGAGCGTCCTGAGGGCGGCGGTCATGGGTGCGATCGGCCTCAGCGCGCTAAGTGCCGGCAGGCGGGGCCGGAGCCTGGGCTTTCTCTGCCTTGCCGTGACTGGCCTGCTCATCCTGGATCCTTCGCTTGGTACGAGCATCGGATTCCTTTTGTCGGTCCTCGCCACCCTGGGGATTGTCCTGTTGGCACGGCCTATCGCGTCCTGGGCTCCGGCCTGGGTGCCTTCCTGGCTGGCCTCCGCCGTTGCCGTTCCCTTGGCGGCGCAGCTTCTGTGCAGCCCGGTGATCGTGGCCTTGCAACCGCAGTTCTCCAGCTACTCATTACTGACGAATATCGCAGTTGCCCCGTTTGTCGCACCCGTGACGATCCTGGGAACAATCGCGGTTCCCCTCGTTCCGCTGCTTCCTTGGCTTGCAATGGTTCCAATAGCCGTTGCCGGGGCCAGCGCGGGAATCGTGGCGGCAATCGCGAGGTTCTTCGCCGGGCTCCCAGGAGCGGCTTTGCCGTGGCCGGAAGGTCCCACGGGAATCGCCACCATGGCTCTCTGGTCGGTTGTCGCCATCCTGCTGGTGTGGCTAGCCCTGCATCCAACGTGGGCGGGGTCCGCCGTACTGTCGTTGCACCGCCGCTTAGTGTTTGTAATAGCCGCGGGGGAGTCTGCTGTCCGCCGCCGGACCGGGAGCCGTCCCGGGACCCGCCGCCGAACCGGAAGGCAGGCCGCGAGTTTGAAGATCACCACCCAGGACGCTCAACGTGGGAGACTGGGATTCTGCAAAAACCCTTCTGGAAGGAAGCGACATTGGCTGCTGCCCAGGTCTCCAAGGCTAAACCCTCCGCGGCGAACACCGTCAGCTGGCGGGACATTGCCCCGTCCGCGGTAGTGCTTATCACCGGCCCCGAGGAATACCTTGGAATCCGTGCCATGGATCGGATCCGATCCCAGGTGCGGACCGTGGCACCGGAAGTGGAAATCAGCAAGCTCAATGCCGGAAGCTACGAGTCCGGTTCGCTCGCAATGGCCGTCACGCCGTCGCTGTTCGATGAGGCCAAACTGATCGAGATCGAAGGCCTCGAATCAATGACCGATGCCTTCCTTGCCGATGCCATGAAGTACGTCGCCCAACCGGAGAACGACGTCGTGTTGGTCCTTCGCCACGGCGGCGGGGTGCGTGGCAAAAAGCTTCTGGACGCCATCAAGTCTTCCGGGTGGCCGGTGGTGGACTGCCAGCCCTTGAAAAAGGACGCCGAGAAAACCGCGTTCGTCGTCTCGGAATTCAAGGCAGGCGGCCGCCGCATCGAAGCCGAGGCTGTCCAGGCCCTCGTCAATGCAGTAGGTGCCAGCCTTTCCGAGCTCGCCGCCGCATGCAACCAGCTCATCGCGGACGCTACTACAGCGGTAGACGCAGCCACAGTGGAGCGCTACTACGGTGGCCGCGTCGAAGCCACGGCATTCAAGGTTGCGGATGCAGCCATGGCCGGCAATGGGCCTCAGGCCCTGTCCAGCCTCCGGCATGCCCTCGCCACCGGGGTCGACCCGGTGCCGCTGGTTGCCGCCCTCGCCGCGAAGCTCCGCACTCTGGCCAAGGTTGCCGGTGCCCAGGGATCGTCGGCACAGATCGCCAAACAGCTCGGCATCCAGCCATGGCTCGTGGAACAGGCGCAACGGGATGTCCGCCGTTGGACTCCGGAAGGCCTGATCCGTTCCATCCAGGTCACGGCTGAAGCGGATGCCCAGGTGAAGGGCCTCTCGCGGGATCCCGTATACGCGGTGGAGCACGCGGTCACCGTCATTGCCACCTCGGCTCGGGGCCGCTAAGCCGCCCAAGACACCCAGGTTGTCAGGCGCTACGTATATTTCCGAATTCTCAATGGAACCACCAATCTTAAATACCCGAGGCCGGCCCCCAAGGGGTGCCGGCCTCACGTTCAGCTCAGTCGAACTGGATAAACCTTAGAGTGCGTTGACCTTTTTGGAGATCGCCGACTTGCGGTTTGCAGCGTTGTTCTTGTGAATAACGCCCTTGCTGACAGCCTTATCCAGCTTACGGCTAGCAGCAACAAGAGCCTTTGCAGCGGCATCCTTGTCCGTGGACTCAACGGCGGTGGCAACGGCGCGGATGGCCGTCTTCAGCTCAGACTTGACGGCGTTGTTACGCAGGCGAGCCTTCTCGTTGGTGAGGATGCGCTTCTTCTGGGACTTGATATTAGCCACGTGTGTGAACTCTCTTTTTAATGCGGAAAATGGTCTAGAGGGTTTTCAGGTTGGCCATCGACTGAGCGGCGTGGGGATGCCTATGGCAGCCAACCATGAGTGGCCGTCGACCTGCACGGACACACAGCCATAAATATTATCAGACTCGGCGCATTTCCGGGGATTTGGCCTCTAGGCCCGGTCGTGTTGCCCATCGAGCCGACGGGCCACCTGCTGGAAGGTGCGTTTGTCGAGGACGGCACCCTCGCGCCGGACGTCCGCCGGATTGATGCGCACCACCCGGTCCACCTTGACCTCGCTGGGCCGTCCCTGGGGATCCCAGGCGCCGGTGCCGATGTCGACGTAGCCATCTGAGCGGCGGCCGTTGTCGTGGTCTTTGCTGGTCAGCATCAGCCCGAGCAGCCACCCGCCGTCGCGCCCGATCAAAAGGACCGGACGGTCCTTGCCTTGGGAATAGTCCTCTTCATAGGGGACCCAGGACCACACGATCTCGCCAGGGTCGGGCTTGCCGTCGGGGTTGGGGGAGTACCGCGGGGAGACGGTGCCGCGGAAGTCGCCAGGGTAGGGGCGGGAGAGTTGCCCGACGCCGGTGCCTGCGCCCCCGGTCCGGCCCGCCTTCGCAGCGCTCCCGGCTTTCAGGGATCGGCGACGGGGCGTGCCGTCGGGTGCCCCGACGATCCGTCGAAGGTAGCCCAGGGAGCCTTTGAGGAGCCTGCCAAGCAAATGTGTGTCCGATGCCATGGCTCCACCGTACTTTCCCTTGCCGCCACAGTGCACAAGCGGCGTCGTGTTCATGGGAGACTATTAGTTCAGATATGCGGCATCGGCCGGAATGGTCCAGACCAGTCCGGAGTCCGGCCGTGTGAGTATCGACAGTAAGGACCCTGCGTGTCTCCCATGGCCCGCACCGCACCGGTGCCCGCCGCGACAGATCCGGCCATCATCCGGAACTTCTGCATCATCGCCCACATCGACCACGGTAAATCCACCCTGGCCGACCGCATGTTGCAGTACACCGGCGTCGTTAAGTCCCGCGACATGAAGGCCCAGTATCTGGACCGCATGGATATCGAACGCGAACGTGGCATCACCATCAAGTCCCAGGCTGTCCGCATGCCCTGGGAACTTGACGGCGCCAGCTACGCCCTGAACATGATCGATACTCCCGGCCACGTTGACTTCACCTATGAGGTTTCCCGTTCCCTGGCGGCATGCGAAGGCGCTGTCCTTTTGGTGGACGCCGCTCAAGGCATCGAGGCCCAGACCCTGGCCAACCTCTACCTGGCGATGGAAAACAACCTCACCATCATTCCGGTGCTCAACAAGATCGACCTCCCGGCCGCCCAGCCCGAAAAGTATGCGGCGGAACTCGCCAACCTGATCGGCGGCGACCCGGAGGACGTGCTGCGCGTATCAGGCAAGACGGGTGTCGGCGTTGAGGCCCTCCTGGACAAGATCGTCCGCGATCTTCCAGCCCCTGTCGGCGATCCCGACGCACCGGCCCGCGCCATGATCTTCGACTCCGTGTATGACACATACCGCGGCGTGGTCACGTACGTCCGCGTCGTGGACGGCATGCTGCACCCGCGCGAGCGAATCCAGATGATGTCCACCCGTGCCACTCACGAGCTCCTGGAGATCGGTGTCAGCTCTCCGGAACCCACCCCCTCCAAGGGTCTGGGCGTCGGCGAAGTAGGCTACTTGATCACCGGCGTGAAGGACGTCCGCCAGTCGAAGGTCGGCGACACGGTGACCAACCTCGCCAAGCCCGCTTCGGAATCCCTTGCAGGCTACGCCGATGCCAAGCCCATGGTCTTCTCCGGCTTGTACCCCTTGGACGGCACGGACTATCCCGTGCTCAGGGATGCCCTCGAGAAGCTGATGCTCAACGACGCAGCGCTGGTGTATGAACCGGAGACGTCTGCCGCCCTGGGCTTCGGTTTCCGCGTGGGCTTCCTTGGCCTGCTGCACCTGGAAATCACCCGTGAGCGCCTTGAGCGCGAGTACAACCTCGACCTCATCTCCACTGCTCCCAACGTTGAATATGAGGTCACGCTGGAGGACAAGCGGGTCCTGCACGTCACCAACCCGAGCGAATACCCCACCGGCAAAATCGCCGAAGTCCGCGAACCGATGGTGTCGGCCACCATCCTGGCGCCCAATGAGTTTGTGGGCGCCATCATGGAACTGTGCCAGAGCCGCCGCGGCGTTATGGGCGGCATGGACTACCTCTCCGAGGATCGCGTGGAAATCCGGTACCGCTTGCCGCTGGCCGAGATCGTCTTCGACTTCTTCGACATCCTCAAGTCCAAGACCCGTGGCTACGGTTCGCTGGACTGGAAGGCCGACGGCGAGCAGGTCGCCGACCTGGTCAAGGTGGACATCATGCTCCAGGGCGAGCAGGTTGACGCTTTCAGCGCCATCACCCACCGCGACAAGGCTTACGCCTACGGCGTCATGATGACGGGCAAGTTGCGCGAGCTCATTCCCCGCCAGCAGTTCGAGGTGCCCATCCAGGCAGCCATCGGCTCGCGAATCATTGCCCGTGAGAGCATCCGCGCCATCCGCAAGGACGTCCTTGCCAAGTGCTACGGCGGTGACATCACCCGTAAGCGCAAACTTCTGGAAAAGCAGAAGGAAGGCAAGAAGCGCATGAAGATGGTGGGCCGGGTGGAAGTTCCACAGGAAGCGTTCATCGCAGCCCTGACCACCGACGAATCCAAGGACAAGGCCAGGAAGTAATGGGGCTGTTCGCCCGGAACACTGCGGGACCGGCGCACGCTGTAGCGGTGCGCACAGGACAGCCACGAGGGGAAGTCTGTGCCTAGCGTTCTTCCCCTCGGGGATCCGGCACCTGCGGACGGCCTTTTGCCGCCGCAAGTGCTTGACGGCGTCGATTCACGGAAGTTTGGACTCTACGTCCACATACCCTTCTGTGCCGTGCGTTGCGGTTATTGCGATTTCAACACCTACACGGCCACGGAGCTTGGCGGCGGCGCTTCCCAGGACGCCTACGCTGCTACTGCCATTTCGGAAGTGGAGTTCGCCGTCCGGGCCATGGACGGCTCCGGGTTGCCGCAGCGCCCCCTGAGCACCGTGTTCTTCGGCGGCGGCACCCCGACCCTGCTCCCTGCTGAAGATCTGGCACTCATCCTGACGGCCGCCGTCGGGCGCTGGGGCCTGGAACCGGGAGCCGAAGTCACCACTGAAGCCAACCCGGACTCCGTGACGCCGGAGTCCCTCCGGCTGCTCGCCGACGCCGGCTTTACGCGGATTTCCTTCGGCATGCAGTCGGCGGTCCCTCATGTGCTCAAAGTCCTGGACCGCACGCACACACCGAGCCGGGTCCCCTTGGTGGTCCAGTGGGCGCGCGACGCCGGCCTTGCCGTGAGCCTCGACCTTATCTACGGCACTCCCGGTGAGTCCATGGCTGATTGGCAGGCGTCCCTGGAGACCGCCTTGTCCTACGCCCCGGACCACATCAGCGCCTATGCGCTGATTGTGGAAGAAGGCACCAAGCTGGCCGCACAGATCCGGCGCGGAGAAGTTCCCGGGATCGACGACGACGACCACGCCGCCAAGTACGAACTCGCCGACCAGCTGATCAGCGCCGCAGGGCTGGACTGGTACGAGGTCAGCAACTGGTCCCGCACTCCCGAACAGGCGTGCAAACACAACCTTGCCTACTGGCGGGGAGACGATTGGTGGGGCATCGGGCCCGGTGCGCATTCCCACATGGGCGGCGTCCGCTGGTGGAACGTCAAGCACCCCACCGCCTATGCCAACAGGCTTGGTAGCGGGGCCTCACCGGCCGCTGGACGCGAAACGCTCGACGCCGGAACCCGGGAAGTGGAACGCATCATGCTGGAGGCGCGGCTCGGCACCGGGCTTCAAGTCGACGCGCTCGACAAAGTGGGCCGTCACGCCGTCGCAGGCCTCATTGCCGACGGCCTGGTTGAACCCGCAGCGGCCTTCCAAGGACGGCTGGTCCTGACCCTCAAGGGCCGGCTGCTCGCAGATGCCGTGGTCCGCCGGATCCTTCCGGACTAGCGTCCGGCGCGGACGGCGGGCGCGCGAACCGTCATAGGCACCCGCGAAGAGCGGCTACTTGATCCAGCGCAGGTTGAAGCGGTAGCGGTGCGGCTGTCCGTGGTTGACGCGGATTCCAGCGGACACCGAGAAGCAGGTCACCGCGACCCAGATTCCCGTGGCAAGGACCGCGAACAGGTTTCCCACCACCGGGAGCAAGACGAGAATGTTGGCGAGCACCGCGGCAATCGTCGGCGGCAAAGTGAAGTTGAGGGCTTCCTTTGATTCCTGGGCCGTGAACGGACCACGTTCGCGGAAAATCAGGTAGATCAGGAGCGACGGAACACATCCAAGGATCCCGCCGAAGTGCGCCAGGGTTGCCCATTGCCGGTCTTCCGACGCGGTCAAGGGCAGCGCGTTGGCAGGAACGCCGCGGTACTGGGACTGGCCCGAGGCGCCGTCCCGATCGTCAGGAGCGTTGTCTGCCACAGTTTCTTCCTTCGAGTATCTATAGGTGCGGTGTTGCTGTCCCAGAATACTTGCTCGGCACGGGATCGGACGACCACGTCCGGGCCCGGAGGCATCCAAACCATCATGCGACGGTCAGGAAATCGATCACTTCCTCCACGCGACCCAGCAAAGACGCTTCCAGGTCGGCGTAGCTATGGACGGCGCCCAGAAGCCTCTGCCAACCCAGTCCCACGTCTTCGGCCGTCTCGTGCGGCCAACCGAACGACCTGAGGATGCCGGTCTTCCAATCCGTGCCGCGCGCTACGGTCGGCCATTGTTCGATCCCCAGCACCTTGGGCCGGATTGCCTGCCAGACGTCCACATACGGGTGACCGACGATCAGGACGTTTCCTTTGGCGCCCGGCAACGTCATGGCGTCGGCAGCGATGCGCGACTCCTTCGAATCCGGCACCAGGTGATCCACCAGGATTCCGAGCCGGCGGCCAGGGCCGGGGGAGAAGGCGGCGATGGCCGCCTTGAGATCGTCCACGCCGTGCAAGGGCTCGACGACGATGCCCTCCACCCGCAGATCGTCTCCCCAGACCTTTTCCACAAGCTCGGCGTCGTGCTTGCCTTCCACCCAGATCCGGCTTGCCTTGGCGACCTGGGCCCGCTGGCCGGCCACCCGGACGGAACCCGACGCCGTCCTGCCCGGTTGCGACGCGCCCTTTGCGGCCGCCGCGCGCGGCATCGGCGGGAGGAGCTTCACCGCTTGCCCTTCCAGCAGGAATCCGAAACCAAGCCGGAACGATTTCGCTTTTCCCCGCCGGTCCTCAAGCACCACGATGTGCATGCCTCCGGACTTCTCCACCCTGGTCACGGCCCCGACCCAACCGGACTGCACGTCCTCGAGCACCATTCCGCGTTCAACGGGCACTTCAGGCAGTTGCCGCTTGGCCGGCGAGGAGAGGTCTTGCGGGCCCCAATTGTCGTAAGACACGGTCTTCACACCACTTTGCGCTAAGGGATCGGTCACGGTCCTTGGCATTCCGCCGGACCGCGCGGGCATCATGTTCGCCGCGAGCGGTACCAATGCTAACAACGAGGTGGCTCATACTAGACTTGTTAGCACTTGGGCATGTTGAGTGCTAACTGTAGAAGTACCGGTTGTTGAATGGAGGTGGGCAGTGAGCGAACCACGCAAGCTTGAAGTGTTACGCGCCATCGTGGAGGACTACGTTCACTCCCGCGAGCCTGTCGGCTCCAAAGCCTTGGTCGAACGGCACCATCTGGGAGTGTCGAGCGCCACCATCCGCAATGACATGGCCCTCTTGGAAGAGGAAGGCCTCATTGCGGCACCGCACACCAGTGCAGGCCGCATCCCCACGGACAAGGGCTACCGCCTGTTCGTGGACCGCATTTCCGAGGTCAAGCCGCTGTCGGCTGCGGAGCGCCGGGCCATCCACTCGTTGCTTGAGGGCCCCGACGACGTCGAGGACATCCTGGAGCGCACGGTCCGGCTCCTGTCCCAACTGACCAACCAGGTCGCCGTCGTCCAGTATCCGCACCTGAGCCGCGCACGCGTCCGGCACATCGAGTTTGTCCTTTTGGCACCGCGCCAGGTCCTGGTAGTGCTGATCGCGGATTCGGGCAAAGTGGAACAAGGCGTTGTGCACGCAGCTGCGGACACTGCCGACGAAGAGCTCATGACGTTGCGCGCGCGATTCCTTGGAAGCATTGCGGGCTCACAGCTCGACCTCATGCCCCAAGTCCTTCCCTCGGTGGTGGCCTTGTGCCCGCCGGCGCTCCGGAACCTTGCAGGCGCCCTTGCCCACGGTCTCCAAAGGCTCGCCGACCGGAGCCGCGATGAACGCATGGTCATGGCCGGCACGGCCAACCTGGCCCGCTCCAACGTGGACTTCCCCCTGAGCATCGGCCCTGTCCTCGAAGCGCTCGAGGAGCAGGTGGTCATGTTGCGGCTGCTGTCGGACATGGCGGAAGACCCCCGGGGAGTCACGGTGAGCATCGGCCGCGAAAACCCCTATGACGGCCTCTCCGAGGCTTCGGTGGTTGCCACGGGCTACGGTCCGGGCAGCAGCGCCAAGATCGGCATTCTTGGACCCACCCGCATGGACTACCCCAACACCATGGCGGCCGTCCGTGCCGTCGCACGCTACCTTTCCCGCATTCTGGGCGGTTGACGGCTTCGGCTGGAACCGCCCCGCAAGAAACGCAGTGTACCCGTAATAAAGGAAGAGATACCGACTTTGAGCAGTCACTATGACGTTCTGGGCGTCTCGTCGGAAGCAACCGGCGAGGAGATCAAGAAGGCCTACCGCAAGCTTGCACGTAAGCTCCACCCCGATGTGAACCCCGGGGCCGGCGCTGCGGAGGAATTCAAAGCCGTGACCCACGCTTACGAGGTCCTCTCCGACCCCCAGAAGCGCCGCGTCTACGACGCCACAGGCAACGAGAACGGGACGGACAACGGTTTCGGCGGCGGCTACGCAGGCCAGGGATTCGCGTTCCAGGACATCTTCGACACCTTCTTCGGCGGAGGAGGTGGCGGCATGCAGGGGCCCGCATCACGTATGCGTCGCGGGCAGGACGCCCTCATCAGTGTGCGCATCGACTTGCGCGAGGCTGTCTTCGGCGTCAACAAGAAGCTTGAGGTGGACACTGCTGTCATCTGCCCCACGTGCGAGGGCTCATGCTGCCGCGCGGGCACCCACCCGGAGCGCTGCGACATCTGCGGCGGCTCGGGCCAGGTCCAGCGGGCCGTGCGCTCGATCCTCGGCCAGGTCATGACCGCGGCACCGTGTGGATCGTGCGAAGGTTTCGGCTCGATCATCAAGGATCCTTGCAATGAATGCAACGGCCAGGGCCGCATCCGCAGCCGCCGTTCGCTGACCGTCAAGGTGCCGGGCGGCGTCGCCACCGGAACCCGCATCCAGCTGTCGTCGCAAGGCGAAGCAGGTCCTGCGGGCGGGCCTCCCGGCGACCTCTACGTGGAGATCCGGGTAAACAGCGATTCCACCTACCTTCGTGAAGGCGACGACCTTCATGCAACGCTCAGTGTTCCCATGACCGCCGCGGCATTGGGCACGGAACTGCAGCTTGAGACCTTCGACGGCCCCCAGGAGATCGACGTCAAGTCCGGCACCCAGTCCGGCGAAGTCATCACCCTTCGCGGGCTGGGCGTCACCCACCTGCGCGGCTACGGCAGGGGAGACCTCAAGGTGCACCTGCATGTGGAGACGCCCGGCAAGCTAGACGCCGCCCAGGAAGAGCTGCTCCGCCAACTGGCCAAATTGCGCGGAGAGCAGTTCACCGAGGGCAAGCTCGTGGCCAGCGGCGGTATGTTCGCGAAGCTGCGGGACAAGCTCGGTAACCTGTAGCGGTGAGCAACCCCGTATTCTTCACCGCTGCCGGAACCTTGGACGGACTCGGCACCGGTGACACTTTCGTGCTCGACGGCGCCGAAGCCAGGCACGCTGTCACGGTCAAGCGCCTGGAAATCGGCGAAGCGGTCGACATCGCCGACGGTGCGGGTAAGCGGCTCACGGGCACCGTGGCCGGATCCGGGCAGGGTACCTTGACCGTCCTTGCCTCCGCCGTCCAGGAGGAAGGCCGCCCGGCCGTGCGGCTTGTGCTGGTCCAGGCGCTGGCGAAGGGCGACCGTGACGAGCTTGCCGTCGAGACGGCAACGGAACTCGGTATTGACGCCGTCGTGCCTTGGCAGGCCGAGCGTTCGATCGTCCGCTGGAAGGGCGACCGGGCTGCCAAAGCCCACGCGAAGTGGCAATCCGTCGCCACCGCGGCCGCCAAGCAAGCGCGGCGCGCGTGGATTCCCGAGGTGCGTGCCGCCGTCGACGGCTCCGGGCTGGCTGCGGCGGTAGCCGCGGCTGACCTGGCGATCATCCTTCACGAGGACGCGAAACGTCCCTTGCGCGACGTCCTGGAGAATTGGCGCGGCGGGATTTCCGGCGAGGACACCGACGCGGGGCGGGAAGTCCTGCTCATCGTCGGCCCGGAGGGCGGCATTTCACCGCGCGAAGTGACCAAGCTCAGCGACGTCGGCGCCGTCACCGCACTCTTGGGCCACCACGTGCTTCGCTCGTCGACGGCGGGTCCTGCCGCCGTCGTACTGGCCAGCGACATTCTAGGGCGCTGGTAGGAAGACCCCTCGATCAGCGGACGTTGAAGGAGCGGGTATCCGTCGGGACGTCGGCGTCGTTGGGACCGACCAAGGAGACCCGCAATTCATAGCGGCCGGCTCCGAGCCCCACGGTGAGGCTGAAGACGCCACCCTGTCCCGGTACGGTCGAAGCGGTGGTCTGCCCGGCCAAGTAGGACGATTTGTCGCCGTTTGAGTTCTCCCGAAGGATTTGCCAGTGCAGTTTCTTCGAGGGGTCCGTGCTCCGACCATTGAACTTGACCGGACCGGCAGGCAAGGTCAGGTCCTCCTGCGGGTCGATGATCCATACGGGTGCCACCACGGTGGCGTCGCGGACCATGGGGTCGCCGAGCTTGACCTGCCCGAACGCCATATAGTCTGTGTGCCCGTCCACCAGGATGGCCACTTTGATCTGCTGTCCGGCATCGATGAGGCCTGAGCTCGCTGCCGCGGCAGTGGCGGTATAGACGAGTTGCTGGATCGCCCGCTGCGCCATCCCGCCGTCGAGATTGGAATTGAACGCGTCACGGGAAACATCCACCGTGACAACGTTCTTACCGGAAATCGTGGTCGCCAGGCTGCTCGGATTCTGCCACGGCGTGAAGTAGTCGTGATCCAACGGCTTCTGGGACATCATGATCCGCAGGGCTGTGGTGATGGGGTTCTCGTTGCCCGGGTTGTCACGGAATTCGCGGTACAGGAACGTGTCCGTGTCGCTGCGGCCGATCCAATACACAGGGATCTTGTTCGAGGCCTGCGTCGTTTCGAGCGGAGCATTGCTGTCGGGGGCTGCCTGCAGGGCGACTGTCGGAGTGGGGACCGGCGTCGTGGAACCCTGTCCCGTGCGATCTGCGATGCAACCCGACAGGAACATGGCAGCCGTCAAGGCGGTCACAAGCATGGCGGAACGTTTCCGGATGCGAGTGCCGTGTGGAGTGACGGCTGGCCTGGTGATGGTGGATTCCTGCTCGTGTTCTGCCGCTGTGGTGCGGGGGAGTCGTGCGCCCGGTTTCGGGCACAGGGGCATTTTTGCCCATGAATCAGCTTGTCATAGTCCCGCGGACGCCGGTTGGCGTTTCGATACTCCGACGGCGAACTGCAATCCGATTGATACGAGGTCGATGCCGAGTTGATACCAAAGCGCACGGATCCGCCGCCCTGCAGCCCCGACGGGCACGGCCCGGAACCATCCGGGAGACTGGCTGGCGTAGGATTGAAAGCAATCCGAGGCCCGCGATCCTGCGCCCATCCAGCACACGGACATCGGAGAAAATCGATGGACATCACCAAGCCGGAGGAGCACAGGCCGCAAGGCCAGCACTATGACAGAATCATTGAACGGGCGGCCCAAGGCCGGCAGCGTTGACACAGGTCCGGCCGAGTTCCCGCACTCTGTCCCGGGCGCCCGGACGGAAGTTGTCATCTTCGACAACTCGGATCAGATGGTTCAGACCCTTGGCAGCCATGACGAGGCGTTGCGCTACATCGAAGCCCAGTTCCCCGGTGTCGACTTTCATGTGCGTGGCAACGAGCTCTCCTTCAGCGGCCCGTCAAGCGATGTTCCCCGGATCATGCGCCTCCTGGAAGAAGTCCGCGGCCTGGTCGGCAAGGGGACGGTCATCACACCGGACGTCCTCCAACAGCTCGTCTCCTTGTTGCGCAGCCAGTCGCTGCAGAACCCCGTGGAAATCCTGACCCACAACATTTTTTCGAGCCGCGGGCGCACCATCCGCCCCAAAACGCTGAACCAGAAAAACTATGTCGACGCCATCGACGACAACACCGTGATCTTCGGGATCGGCCCGGCGGGCACCGGCAAGACGTACCTGGCGATGGCAAAAGCCGTTCAGGCTTTGCAGCTCAAGGAAGTCAGCCGGATCATCCTCACGAGGCCTGCCGTCGAGGCAGGGGAACGCCTCGGCTTCCTGCCGGGAACGCTGAGCGACAAGATCGACCCGTACCTCCGTCCTTTGTACGATGCCCTGCACGACATGATGGACCCGGAATCGATCCCGCGGCTCATGGCGGCCGGGACCATTGAGGTGGCACCGCTTGCCTACATGCGCGGCCGCACGCTCAACGACGCGTTCATCATCCTCGATGAGGCCCAGAACACCACCGCAGAGCAGATGAAGATGTTCCTGACCCGCCTGGGCTTCGGCTCGAAGATGGTCGTGACGGGCGATATCACCCAGGTGGACCTGCCTTTCGGCGCCACGTCCGGGCTGCGCATCGTCCAGGAAATCCTCAACGGGATCGATGGCGTGAACTTTACGATGCTCGACGCGTCCGACGTCGTCAGGCACCGGCTCGTTGCCGACATCGTGTCCGCCTACAGCATCTGGGATGAAAAGCACCGGGTGCGTGCCCAGCACACGCCCATCCACGACAAACGGGGAGAACACCGATGAGCATCGAGGTCAACAACGAGTCCGGCGTCCAGGTGGACGAGGCACAATTGGTGACGCTTTCACGCTTCATCTTCGAGCGGCTCTACATTCACCCCCAGGCCGAACTCTCCATCCTTTTGGTGGACGAACCCGCCATGGAAAAACTCCACATCGAGCTCATGGACGAACCCGGCGCCACCGATGTCCTGTCTGTTCCGATGGACGAGCTGACGCCGGGGACACCGGGCAAGCCGGCCCCGCAGGGCATGCTGGGCGACATCGCCATCTGCCCGCAAGTGGCCGAGGTCCAAGCGCGCAACGCCGGTCATTCAACGCAGGATGAAATGCTCCTGCTCTGCACGCACGGAATCCTTCACCTGCTCGGTTTCGACCACGCCGAGCCGGAGGAAAAAGAAGAGATGTTCGGCCTGCAGCGTGAGCTGCTGTCCGCGTTCCTTGGCAAGGATGCCCCCATGGAGACCATGCAGTGACATCACTCATCCTGGTCGGGATGGCGTTGGTGTTCCTCAGTTTCGTCGCCCTGCTGACCGCGGCTGAAGCTGCCTTCACTTTCCTGCCGCGGCACGACGCAGAGCAAGCCGTCGTCAAGAGCCGGGGGAATTCGCTCCGCAGCATCCTCGCCCAGCCCGTCGCGCACATCCGCGCGCTGCGGTTCTGGCGGGTCTGGTTCGAGATGGCGGCTGCGGTGGCCGTCGCCGTCGTCATGCACAGCCTCCTCGAGAACGTCTGGCTTGCCGGTTTGGCGGCGACAGGCATCATGGCCGTCATAGGATTCGTTTTGGTGGGTGTCTCGCCGCGCCAACTTGGACGCGCGCACTCGGGAGGCGTGGTTCGCTACTCGGCTCCGCTCATCAGGTTCCTGTGTTGGATCCTTGGTCCCATTCCCGGCTGGCTCGTGGCGATCGGCAGTACGGTCGCACCCGGTGCACCCAGCGGCGATGAAGCTTTCTTCAGCGAGGAAGAATTCCGCGAACTGGTCGACAGGGCCACGGAATCCGACATGATCGAGGACAGCGAGGCCGAACTCATCCAGTCGGTCTTCGACTTCGGAGACACACTGGTCCGCTCGGTAATGGTCCCTCGAACCGACATTGTGAGCATCGAGTCCGGGTCCAGCCTGGAACAGGCAATGGCCTTGTTCCTGCGCTCGGGGTACTCAAGGATCCCCGTCATCGGCGAGAACGCCGACCAGATCCGGGGCATCCTCTATTTGAAGGACGTCGCCGCCGCATTGCACCGCCCCGACCAGCCCTCAGTGCGCCAGGACGTTGACGCCATAGCGCGCGAAGCACGCTTCGTTCCCGAATCGAAGCCTGTCAGCGACCTCCTGAGCGAGCTTCAGCAAGAGTCCACGCACGTCGCGGTCGTCATTGACGAATACGGCGGCACGGCAGGACTGGTGACGCTCGAGGACCTCATTGAGGAGATCGTGGGGGAGATCGTCGACGAGTACGACTCCAACGATGCCGAGGTCACTGACCTTGGTGACGGCACGTACCGCGTCAGTTCTCGGATGAGCATCGACGACCTCGGCGAGCTTTTCGACATAGATCTCGACGACGACGAAGTGGACACGGTGGGCGGCCTCCTGGCCAAGACCCTGGGCAAAGTGCCGATCGTAGGCAGTGCGGTGGAGGTGGATGGGATCTCCTTGAAAGCCGATAGGCTGGAAGGCCGGCGAAACCGGGTCAGCCATATCATTGCGGCAGCCATTCCAAAAGAAGACACTGACCTTGAAGACCTTCTCGACGAGGCCGATACAACGCAACAGGGAGTTCCACGTGAGCAAGCACAATAAGAAGTTCGACGCCGATCAGGACTTCGGCGGCTTCCACGCAGGATTCTCGGTTCTTGTCGGCCGTCCCAATGCCGGGAAGTCCACCCTCACCAACGCTTTGGTAGGCCAGAAGGTGGCCATCACCTCGGCGAAGCCGCAGACCACGAGGCACACGATCCGCGGCATTGTCCATCGGGAGGACGCCCAACTCATCCTGGTGGACACTCCGGGCCTGCACCGCCCGCGCACCCTCCTTGGCAAGAGGCTCAACGATCTCGTCGCGGACACCCTCTCCGAAGTGGACGCCATCGGTTTTTGCTTGCCGGCCAACGAAAAGATCGGGCCGGGTGACAAGTACATCGCAGCCCAGCTCGCCGCCGTCGGACGCAAGCCCATCATCGCCTTGGTCACCAAGACCGACCTGGTGGACCGCCAGGCGCTGACCGAGCAGCTCTTGGCGGTCGCCGCCCTGGGCCGCGAAGTCCTCGGCGAACAAGGCTGGGCCGATATCGTCCCGGTTTCGGCGACCGACGGCTTCCAGGTCAGCACTGTGGCCGACGTCCTCATCGGCCACATGCCGCCTTCCCCGCCGCTCTACCCGGACGGGGAACTCACCGATGAACCGGAAGCTGTCATGGTGGCCGAGCTTATCCGGGAGGCAGCTCTGGAGGGCGTCCGCGACGAACTTCCGCACTCCTTGGCCGTGGTGGTGGAGGAAATCCTGCCCCGCGAAGGACGCTCGGAGGACAACCCGCTCCTCGACGTGCGGGTGAACCTGTACGTTGAGCGCCCGTCCCAGAAGGCCATCATCATCGGCAAGGCCGGAAGCCGGCTGCGCGAGGTCGGAACGAACGCCCGCAAGGGAATTGAGGCCCTCCTGGGAACCAAGATCTACCTCGACTTGCACGTGAAAGTGGCCAAGGACTGGCAGCGCGACCCGAAGCAACTCGTGAAGCTGGGATTCTAGCCGCTGGGGAATTTCCCAGATTGGGCCCGTAAAATGGTCCGAATCCCATTTTCCGAGGAAAGGTTGAGCAAGTCGTGCGACGTCGCGATGCACGCGTACAGGAGCCCGGCACCGTTGGTGCCCGCGGCGCTGCACGCCACGGGGAAGCTCCCGGCACCCCCCGCCACATGAATGCTCCCAAGGGCCTCCCGATCTGGCTCAAGGTCACTGCCGCCACGGTGTCAGTGCTGTTGCTCGGCGGTATCGCTTTCGCCGCTTACTGGGTTATCCGCTTGCAGTCGAACATCAGCACGGCACCGTTGTCGGCAGGCGCACCGAGGACCGAGGCCGCAGCAAACGACGCCACGGACCGCCTGCAGATCCTCATCCTCGGTTCCGACACCAGGGACGGGAAGAATTCGCAATACGGATCCACGCAGGATTCCACGGGCTATGGCCAGTCGGACGTCATGATGCTGCTCGACATTTCGGCGGACAACAAGAGGGTCAGCCTCACCAGTATTCCGCGAGACCTCCTGGTGGATGTCCCGTCATGCACCGATCCCAAAACCGGCACCGTGTATCAACCGCACTCCAACGTCATGATCAACTCGGCCATGGCGGAAGCCGGGATCGGTTGCGCCGTAGACACCGTGAACAAGCTCATGGGACTGCAAGTCGACCACTTCATGATGGCCGACTTCAACGCCGTCAAGGAGCTGTCCAACGCCGTCGGCGGAGTCAACGTGTGCGTGAGCGATGCCGTATACGACCCCGATTCCGGCCTCCGGCTCCCCAAGGGAACATCGAGTGTCCAGGGGGAACAGGCCTTGGCCTTCCTCCGGACACGCCACGGTTTTGGCGACGGAAGCGACCTCGGCCGCATCCAGGCGCAACAGGGCTTCCTCTCCTCCCTGACCCGCAAGATCAAGTCCGATGGAACGCTGGGCAATCCGCAGAGCCTGCTGTCCATCGCGGATGCCGTGACAAAGAACCTGACCGTGGATGAAGGCCTGGCGTCGGTCCAGTCGCTCCTGACCATCGGCAGCCGCCTCAAAGACGTCGACCTGTCCAAGGTCGCGTTCGTTTCGGTTCCCACCCAGGCCGCCGCCGTCGATCCCAACAGGCTCGAATTGGTTCAACCGCAGGCTTCCCAGCTCTTCGCCGCCATGCGTGCGAACCTGGACCTGACCACCCCGGGGGCTACCGCCGCTCCATCGGCGGGTCCCACGCCTGCGGCATCGGGCGCGCAGTCCAGCAGCGCGGCGCCGGCGCCGCCTGCGCCGCCTGTTCCCGCCTATGACAAGGCCCTTCAGCCAGTGACCGTTGCCGACGGAACAGGCGTCGCATCCCGCGGCCAGGAGATCGCCGCAGCTTTGGCCGGTGGCGGATTCACGAAAGCCGCGCACTTCCTTGCGGCCGCCGTACCGAAGACCGTTGTCTATTACGGGGCCGGTTATGCCGACGTCGCCCCGGACGTCGCGAGCCTCCTCGGCATCCCGGCTTCGCAAATCGAACCATCGACGGGTGTGGTCGGTGTCCAGGTCTATATCGGCAGTGACTTCGATTCCGGGACCAAGTACGGAGTGGCCTCCGTACCATCCAACGTCGTGAAGCAGACTGCAGGCGACGTGAAATGCCAGGCGGTCAACCCGGCACTCATCGCGAGATAGCAACACGGGAAATACCCGGGACGCAGCGAAGGGAGCGGTCTCCACACGTCGCGGGAGACCGCTCCCTTCCGTTTAGCGTCGCCGCCTACCGGATGCCTACCAGATACTGACACGGTCCTCGGGCGACAGCCACATTCCATCCCCGGCCTCCACTGCGAACGCGTCGTGGAACGAGTCGAGGTTCTTCGCGATGGCATTGGTTCGGAACTCGTTGGGGGAGTGCGGGTCAGTCGCGACGCGCCGGATGGCTTCCTCAGGACGGATGACCTGGCGCCAGCCGGCAGCCCAGGACATGAAGAAGCGCTGGCCACCGCTCAGTCCTTCAAGAACCGGCGGCTCCGAACCGTCGAGGCTCAGGAGGTAAGCCTTGTAGGCGATGGTCAGGCCACCCAGGTCGCCGATGTTTTCGCCGAGCGTGAGTTTCCCGTTGACCTTGTGCTCGGGCGCGGCATACGGAGCAAGGGCGTCGAATTGGGCCACGAGCTTCGCCGCGAGCCCTTCGAAGGCCTTGCGGTCCTCCTCGCTCCACCAATTCCGCAGCGCCCCGCTCCCGTCGAACTGGGAGCCCTGGTCGTCGAAGCCGTGGCCGATTTCATGGCCGATGATGGCGCCGATGCCTCCATAGTTGACCGCGTCGTCGGCCTCCGCCGTGAAAAAGGGCGGCTGCAGGATCGCAGCTGGGAAGACAATCTCGTTCAACATCGGGTGGTAGTACGCGTTGACCGTCTGCGGGGTCATGAGCCACTTGTCGAGATCGACCGGCTTGCCGACCTCATCGAGGTGCCGGTCGACGTCGGCGTCGTGCGCCCGCTCGACGTTACCCAGAAGATCGCCAGGGTGAATGTCGACGGCGGAATAGTCGATCCACTTGTCCGGGAAACCAATCTTGGGCCGGAAGGCCGCGAGCTTTTTCAACGCTTCCGCTTTGGTGTCCTCGCCCATCCAATCGAGCGCCGTGATGCTCTCGCGGTAGGCCTCGATGAGTTTGGCAACCAGAGTCTGCATCCTGGCCTTGTAACCCTCAGGGAAGTGGCGCTCCACATAGATTTGGCCGACGGCCTCGCCCAAGGCGGCCTCGACGACGGCGACGCCGCGCTTCCAGCGGTCCTTGTTCTGCGGAGTGCCGCTCAGGGTGGTGCCGTAGAAATCGAAGTTCGCGTCCACGAACCCCGAGGAGAGGTAGGGGGCGGCGGCATTGAGCACACGAAGGGCGAGCCACTCCTGCCATGTGGCAAGCGGCTCTGACTCGACGAGGGCAGACGCGCCGGTGAAGAAATCAGGCGTGCTCACCACCAGCTCGGTGAATTTGTCGCCTTCGATCCGGGCCGAATCGAACCATGCGTCGAGGTACGGGAAAAGCTCCCGGCCCTCTTCCACGGTCTTGAGGTTGTACGTCTTCTGCGGATCCCGCAACGTGACGTTGTCCCAATGGTGCGAGGCGAGTGCTTTTTCGAGGGCGACAACGCGCGCGGCAGCACCGTCGGCGTCGGGAATTCCTGCCAGCCCGAAGAGCTTGGCGACATATTTCGCATAGGCGCTGACAATGCCTGCGAACTTCTCGTCCCGGTAGTAGGACTCATCGGGAAGCCCCAGGCCGCCCTGGCCGATGTACAACAGGACCCGGTCCGGGTTCCCGGCGTCGGGAGCAGGGTAGATCGAGAAGAGGCCGGAAACATCCGAGCGGAACAGCCGCCCGCTCAGGGACACCACGCCGGCGGGCGAAGTAGTCGCAAAAACCTCCGCGAGCCGGTCCCGGACAGGCTCCATGCCCTTTGCTTCGATGGCTTCCTCGTCCATGAAGCTGTTGTAGAGCTCGCCTACCTTGCGTTCGATGCCACTGGCGTCCTCGCCCTTGGCGGCAGCTTCCTCGATGATCGCTTTGACTGCCAGTTCAGCGCCGTCCCGCAGGGCCGTGAACGTTCCCTCAAGCGGGCGGTCGTCAGGGATCACCGTCGACTTCAGCCACGCACCATTGACGTGCTGGTAAAGGTCGTCCTGCGGCCTGACGCTTTCATCGATGTTGGACAGTGTGATCCCCGACTGTGGCACAAGAACTCCTTCGGAAGACGGGCGGAACCGGCTCACGACCGTTCCCGCGTCTGCATAGTGGACGTTGCATCTGGTATTGCATTGTCATCATACGCACCCGTGTTACTGTGAAATGGTGCGTGCAGGAATGCTTCTCCTTAGCTGCCGCGGCGGGGCCTCGAAGGCGATCATTCGCTAGGCCAACCCTCGCTGCGGAGTTAGCTGTGCCCGGCCAATCTTCCATCAAAGATTAAGAGAAAAGGCCCCAAGTCATGCGCAACGCACAAAAGCCCTCCGGAATGCCCATTCACCGGTACCTGCCTTTCCAGGACCAGATCAATGTCGAGCTCCCGGACCGCACCTGGCCGGACAAGGTCATCACCAAGGCTCCGCGCTGGTGCGCTGTGGACCTCCGTGACGGCAACCAGGCCCTGATCGACCCCATGAGCCCTGCCCGCAAGCTGAAGATGTTCCAGCTGCTGGTCAAGATGGGGTACAAGGAAATCGAAGTCGGCTTCCCGTCCGCTTCGCAGACCGACTTCGACTTCGTGCGGCAGCTCATCGAAGGCGGTCACATTCCGGATGACGTCTCCATCCAGGTCCTGACCCAGGCACGTGAACACCTCATCGAGCGCACCTACGAATCCCTCGTGGGCGCGAAGCAGGCAATCGTCCACCTGTACAACTCAACCTCGGTTCTGCAGCGCCGCGTCGTGTTCAACCAGGACGAGGACGGCATCCTGGACATCGCCCTCCAAGGTGCCCGCTTGTGCAAGAAGTACGAGGAAACACTCACGGATACCCACATCACGTACGAGTATTCGCCGGAGTCTTTCACCGGAACCGAACTTGAGTACGCAGCGCGCGTTTGCAACGCGATCGCCGACGTTTTCGAAGCATCCGCGGACAAGCAGGTCATCATCAACCTGCCCGCTACCGTGGAAATGGCCACCCCGAATGTCTACGCGGACTCCATCGAATGGATGCACCGTAACCTGCATCCCCGTGACGGCATCATCATCTCCCTCCACCCGCACAACGATCGCGGGACGGGCGTTGCCGCTGCAGAGTTGGGCTACCTGGCCGGCGCCGACCGCATCGAAGGCTGCTTGTTCGGCAACGGCGAGCGGACCGGCAACGTGGACTTGGTCACCCTCGGCCTGAACATGTTTGTCCAGGGCGTCGACCCGATGATCGACTTCTCCGACATCGACGAAGTCCGCCGGACCGTGGAGTACTGCAACCAGCTGCCGGTTCCCGAGCGTTCCCCGTATGGCGGCGATCTGGTGTTCACGGCGTTCTCCGGCTCGCACCAGGACGCCATCAAGAAGGGCTTCGAAGCCCTCGAAAAGGACGCTGCCGCTGCCGGCAAGGCCGTGGACGACTTCACGTGGCAGGTTCCGTACTTGCCGATCGATCCCAAGGACCTGGGCCGCAGCTACGAGGCAGTCATCCGCGTCAACTCCCAGTCCGGCAAGGGCGGCGTGGCGTACCTGCTCAAGAACGAGCACAGCCTGGACCTGCCGCGCCGGGCCCAAATCGAGTTCTCCGGCGTCATCCAGCACCGCACCGACACCGTGGGCGGCGAAGTCAGCGGAGCCCAGTTGTGGGCGATGTTCCAGGACGAGTACTTGCCCGCGAGCACGGCCGACGGCCAGTGGGGACGCTATTCGCTGGGTTCCATCCGCACCGAAACCGATGAGTCCGGCGAGCTCACCCTGCACGCAGCCCTGCGCATTGACGGCACTGTAGTTCAGCGCACCGGCGCCGGCAACGGACCGATCGCGGCCATGCTGGACATCTTGCGCCAAGACGGCGTGGACGTCCGCGTCCTGGACTACTCGGAACATGCGCTGTCCGAAGGTGGCAGCGCCACCGCCGCGGCGTATGTGGAATGCGCCGTTGGCGAGCGGGTTCTCTGGGGTGTGGGCATCGATCCCAACACGAGCACCGCAGCGCTCAAGGCGGTCATCTCTGCCGTCAACCGTGCCATCAGGGCCGTCCGGGCATAGCCATGTGCCGTGCGGCGCCGTCAACACGGCGCCACACGGCTTCACCGGACCCGAGAAGGCCCGGTGTGGTGCGAAGATTAACTGTGGCCAATCCTTCGTCGTTTGCAGCGCGCTCCTATCGGGACGATGCCGTCGTGCTGCGCACCTACAAGCTGGGCGAAGCGGACCGCATCATCACCTTGCTCACAAAGCACCATGGACAAGTCAGGGCGGTTGCCAAGGGCGTACGGCGCACCAGCAGCCGGTTCGGCGCCCGGCTGGAGCCGTTCATGGTCGCTGACCTGCAACTCGTGTCCGGCCGCACCTTGGATATTGTCACCCAGGCGGTCGCCAAGGGAGCCTATGGGAGCTCGATCGCCGCCGATTACTCCCGGTATACCGTTGCAGCCGCCATGACGGAAACGGCGGAGAAACTGACGGACGCCGACGCCGATTCCGGAACGGCCCAATACAACCTGCTTGTCGGGGCACTAGCTGCGTTGAGCCGTTCCGACCACCCGCCGGAACTCATTCTTGATTCCTACCTGCTCCGCGCTTTGGCAACCGGAGGCTGGGCGCCCAGTTTCACGGATTGCGCCCGCTGCGGGGCGAGCGGTCCGCACACGGCTTTCTCCGCTCCTTTGGGCGGAATGATCTGCAACGACTGCCGCCCGCCCGGTTCGCCGGCACCCGCTCGCGAGACCGTCGTCTTGCTGGGCGCGCTGCTCACGGGGGACTGGGCTACCGCGGATAGCTCCGAATCCTTGCACCGCCGCGAGGCCGCCGGATTGGTGGCGAGCTACCTGCAATGGCATCTTGAACGAGCATTGAAGTCCCTCAAACATGTGGAGCGAAGCTGAAAGTGGCACTGGGAAAAAAGAAGACGGCAACGACGCGGACCGCGCCGGTGAAGGCCCCCTACCACCATCCTTCCGGCGCCAGGCCGCCGGCCATCCCCGCAGAACTGATACCGCAACACGTCGCCATCGTCATGGACGGCAACGGCCGCTGGGCGAACCAACGTGGGCTGCCGCGCATCGAGGGCCACAAGGCAGGGGAGCCTGCCCTGCTGGACGTGATGGCCGGGGCGATCGAACTGGGCATCAAGTATGTCAGCGTCTATGCTTTCTCCACCGAAAACTGGCGTCGCTCTCCTGAAGAAGTGCGCTTTCTCATGGGATTTAACAAGGACGTGCTACGTCGGCAACGCAACCAGCTCGATGAATGGGGAGTGCGGATTCGCTGGGCGGGGCGGCGGCCCAGGTTGTGGGGTTCCGTCATCAAAGAGCTGGAGGATGCCGAGCAGTTCACGCGCGGCAACGACACCTGCACTTTGACCATGTGTGTTAACTACGGCGGCCGCGCCGAGATCGCCGATGCCGTGGCCGCGATTGCCCAGGATGTTGCCGATGGCCGCCTGAAGCCGGGTTCCGTCACCGAGAAGACCATCCAGAAGTACCTCGACGAACCGGACCTTCCGGACGTCGATCTGTTTCTACGAAGCTCCGGCGAGCAACGGCTCTCGAACTTCCTCTTGTGGCAATCGGCCTACGCGGAGTTCGTCTTCATGGACACGTTGTGGCCCGACGTCGACCGCAGGACGTTGTGGGACGCCGTCGAGATTTACGCCAAACGCGACCGCCGCTACGGAGGCGCCGTAGACGCTGCCGCACCCCGCTGACTGCGGCAAGGAATTGCCACAAGCGTGCCAAACCGCTCAGTCCGGGTACGAAGCCAACCAGATGGCAACGTCCCTGTAGGCCTGCTGCCGGACGGTGCGCCGTGACAGGAACACATCGTGGAGCGCACCCGGATAGCGGAACACCGCAGTCCGGCGCCCGAGGCCCAGCGCCCGGCGGGCCGTCTGCTCGACGTCGATCACGGCGTCGACGCGCATAAGCTCCGCGGTCCACTCAGCCTGGATCCGGGTCCGGCCGGAAAGCAGCACGAGCACCGGAGCGTCGATATTGAGTTTGCGTTCGACGGCGGCGTGGCCCGCGAGGACTGCCTTGGTCCACCCTGCGCGGATCGGGAAGGAAGCGCGCGGCCGCCATTCCGGGTCAAGGGTCCATTCGCCGTGGGCCAGGTTGCTCACGCTTTCCCAGTAGGCGGGCATCTCCGGGAAACGGAAGGGACGCTTGGGGTCGGTACGGGCAAACGGCTCCACGACGTGCATCGCAATGCTGCGGATCAGGCTGCTGCCTTGGAGCTCCAACCACGGCGAATTCAATGTCAGCGTGGCAATGCGGCCGGGATTCCGGTCCGCCCACAGCGCCGCGATCAGGCCGCCCAGCGAATGGGCCAGGAGGTGGATTGTAGGTTCTTCCACGCTGCCCGTCAGCTCGGCAACATCCTGCCGGATCGTGCGGAGGGCGGCATCAAGGT
The DNA here is from genome assembly GCF_002009585.1 of Arthrobacter sp. SRS-W-1-2016. NCBI lineage: Bacteria > Bacillati > Actinomycetota > Actinomycetes > Micrococcales > Micrococcaceae > Arthrobacter > Arthrobacter sp. SRS-W-1-2016. The sequence continues at coordinate 26,132 of NZ_MTPV01000003.1, forward strand.
CTTCGTCATAGACAGAAAGGTCAGTCGTGTAGCCGGGGGTCTGGCCCGGCCGCAGGCTTCGTCCGAACTTCCGCAAGTCGAGGGCATAGAAATGGAAGCCCGAGGCGCCCAGGAACTCAGCCAGTTCGGTCTGCATGAAGTAGTCGGCCCAGCCGTGGAGGTACAGCACCACCCTGGGCGGCCCCTGGCTGACAGGAACGTCGCTCCGGCGTCGGCGTCGGGTGAATGCCGTCAAGGCATCCAGGAGCCCGTGCGGCACCGACGGTGCGGCTACGGGACGGACGTGCCGGACGAGGGTGGCGCAGGCGGGTCCCTCTTCGTCCGGCGGGAGTTCGAGTTCCAAGGCCTCGAACCCGCCGCCCAGAAAGTCCTGTTGCCAGACAGGCAACCCCAGTTCCGTGGTCATGGCGTTTCCCCCGCATGTCCCAGCTCGCGGCCTGCCGGAGGTTCCGTCCGCGGCCCGCTGGTGATGTACCCGTGTATCCAACGGGCAAGCCTGTCGTAGGCATCCGCGCGTACCGGACCGGCCGACAAGAAGACGTCGTGGAGGCCGCCATCCACCCGCTCCAGGGTGACCGTACGGCCCAGGGTCATCGCCCGGACGGCCATGGTGTTGACGTCCAGGACGGCGTCCGAGTGCCGCATGGACTCGTGCCAGACCATGCCGTTGGCGCTGGCTCCGGAAATCAGGACCAGGATCGGGATGTCTATCCTCAGCCCGCGGGCCACCCTCGTGTGGCCGCTGAGGACCGCACTGAGCCAACCGGCCCGCATGGGGAAGGCCAAGGGCGGACGGTACTTTTCATCGAGGAGCCATTCGCCTTCGGCCGAGCTGCTGATGCTTCGGAAGTAGAAGCCTCGTTCGGGCAGGCGCAGGATCGTCGTGGGTCGGAATCGCGCGAGCGGCGTTACCATGGTCTGCGCGGCGCGGCGGACCACGGAACTTCCATGCATTTCAAGCCACGGGCTGTTGAGTACGAGGTACTGAACGGAGCCTGGGTGGCTGCTGGCCCACAGAGCGGCGACGAGGCCCCCGGTGGAATGTCCCATGAGCGTCAAAGAACCGGGCTCCTGGCCATGCTGACCGGCGGAACGGATCATGTCGATGGCCTTGCTGATTTCGGCGTCGTAGTCGTTCAGGTGCTCTACGTAACCACCAGGACTGTCCGCTTGCAGGCTGCGGCCATGGTTGTGCATGTCCAACGCGTAGAAACGGAAGCCTTGTGCCGTCCAGAACTCCGCGAGGGCGACGTTGAAAAAGTAGTCGCTCCACCCGTGCAGGAACAGGACCGAGCGGTCGGCCGGAGGGGGCGAATCACCGGGGTTGCCGGCACCTTGGCGCGGAACATGGCGGACCAGCGTTGCGCGCCGGACCACTCCATCAGGTCCAGCCGCCTCGAATGCGCAACTTTCGAAGTCCGCACCGAGGATGTCGGTCTGCCACTCCATGGGAACAGCTTAGACACTCGCCGCGGCATCGCGCCCGGCTGCGCGACCGGAGAACAGGCACCCGCCGAGGAACGTTCCTTCCAACGCCCGGTAGCCATGGATTCCTCCTCCACCGAAACCGGCAGCCTCGCCCGCCGCGTACAAGCCGGGGACGGGAACGCCGGAATCGTCGAGCACTCGCGAGCGAAGGTCCGTTTGAAGTCCGCCGAGGCTCTTGCGCGTCAAAACGGAGAGCCGGACGGCCAGGAGGGGACCGTGTTTCGGGTCGCTGAGCCGGTGCGGAGGGGCAACACGCATGATCTTGTCTGTGGCGAAACGCCGGGCCGCCCGGATCGCGGCAAGTTGTGGATCCTTGCCCAGCCCACTCGCCACTTGCAAATCCCGATCGTGGATGAGGGAATCGAGCCGGGCGGGATCTATGAGCGCTGAACCTGTCAGCGCGTTCATTTTCGCAGCGAGCTCGGCGGGCGTTGGGGCTTGCAGGAAATCCACGCCACGGTCCAGGAAGAGGCGCAACGGCGAATCGCTGCCGGGTTTGAGCCTGGAAACAAGGAGCCTGATGTTCTTGTCAGTCAGGTCCGGGTTCTGTTCCGAGCCGGACAGGGCGAACTCCTTCAGCGCGATGGTGCGGTTGCACACGAACCACGAATGTCCTTGCCCGGCCGCCAGGATATGCCGGAGGGCTCCCAGCGAATCGAAACCCGGAAACAGCGGGGCGGGCAACTGCCTGCCCGTCGCGTCAATCCACAGAGCCGACGGACCGGGCAAGATGCGGATGCCGTGCGAAGGCCACACGGGGGAGTGGTTGTGGATCCCCTCGGGGTAATGCCACATGCGGTCGCCATTGATGAGTCCTCCACCCGCGGCAGCCGCGGCAGCAAGGAACGCGCCGTCGACGGATGCGGGTACACCGCTGAGCATGTGTTCCGGGGTGCTCCCGTCCGGCCATTGCCTGCGCACCATGGCATGGTTCCCGCCGATCCCGCCGGTGGTCACGATGATCGCGCCGGCGGTCGCCTCAAAGCGCCCGACGACGGTCCTTGGCGATTCTTCGCCGCGTCCGGCTCCGGACGGCTCAAGAATCTCGCCGCTGACCCCTGTGGCGCGGTCCGCCGTCGTCGTTATTTCCGTGGCGCGATGCCGGAAGTGGAAGGACACCCTTCCGCGGGCCACGCCTTCGTTCACTTTTGCCAGGAAGGGCTGCACGACGCCGGGTCCGGTGCCCCACGTGACGTGGAACCGCGGGACCGTGTTGCCGTGGCCTTGGGGACCATAACCGCCCCGTTCGGCCCACTGCACGAGCGGAAAGATCCGCACGCCAAGGGAGCCCAGCCACCGGCGCTTCTCGCCAGCGGCGAAATCCACGTAGGCCTCCGCCCACAACCGGGCCCACGAGTCCTCCGGCCGGTCAAAAGCAGCCGACGCCAGCCAATCCCTCAAGGCGAGTTCGGCACTGTCCTTGACACCCAGCCTCCGCTGCTCGGGAGAATTGACCAGGAACAGGCCGCCGAATGACCAATGTGCCTGGCCGCCCACGGAGGCCGGCGGCTCCTGGTCCAAGACCGCAACCCGTTTGCCGGCGGCGTAGGCGTGGGCCGCGGCGACCAGCCCCGACAATCCCGCACCGATAACGATGACATCGGCTTCTAGGATCGCCTGGGAGTGAAGTCCATCACGTGGATTGCTCGGCATTCGTACATGCTACCGTCCGGTAACCGCCCTGGTTTGGTGCGGGACTCGCAAACCGGAAAACTAGGACCATGCGCGTTTACCCCACATTCTTCAAGTTGGCCTTCTCCTGGATGGATGCCGAAAAGGCCCACAAGATCGGATTCCAGGCGATCCGCTTCGCACACCGTTCAGGAGCAGGACGCGTCCTCGCCAAAATGACGGCTCCCCACCCCTCCTTGCGCACCGAGGCTTTGGGGCTGACCTTCCCCTCACCCTTTGGCCTTGCGGCCGGCTTCGACAAAGAGGGCCACGGCATCGAGGCCCTCGCCGAGCTGGGCTTCGGCCACGTGGAAGTAGGTACTATCACGGGCCAGGCACAGCCCGGCAATGAGAAGCCACGGCTCTTCCGCTTGATCGAGGACAAAGCCGTGATCAACCGCATGGGCTTCAACAACGACGGCGCGGCGGCCGTGGCCCCGCGGCTCAAGGCCGCGCGGGCGGCATTGCAGCGGACCCATTCAGGGGTCCGTCCCGTGATCGGAGTCAACATCGGCAAGACCAAGGTTGTAGAGCTCGACGATGCCGTTGAGGACTATTTGGTCAGCGCCCGCAGCCTGGCACCCGCCGCCGACTACTTGGTAGTCAATGTCAGTTCACCCAATACGCCGGGATTGCGCCTGCTCCAGAACGTCGAAACGCTTCGTCCGCTCCTGCGCGCCGTCGGAGATGCCGCAGACGAATCCGCCGGCCGCCATGTGCCGTTGCTCGTCAAGATCGCACCCGATCTGAGCAACGAAGACATCGACGACGTCGCCCGCCTCGCCTTGGACCTCAAGCTCGACGGGATCATTGCCACAAACACCACCATCGGCCGGGAAGGCCTGGTGTCCGATCCGGGCAAAGTCGAGGCGTGCGGCGCCGGCGGACTCTCGGGCGCCCCGCTCAAGGGGCGTTCGCTCGAGGTGTTGCGCCGACTGAAGGCCGCGGTGGGGGAGGGCCTCGTGCTCATCGCGGTCGGCGGAGTGCAGTCCGCGGCCGACGTCCAGGAACGGCTCGACGCCGGCGCAACCCTCGTGCAGGGCTACACGGCATTCCTCTACGAAGGTCCGTTCTGGGCCGCCGGGATCAACAGGGCCTTGGCCAAACGTCGCAGTTAAGCGTCGCCGCCAGGCGCGGACAACCAGAAAGACCCTGGAACAGTTGTTCCAGGGTCTTTCTGGTTCATGGACTCGGGTCCGTGGCGACGGATGGCTTTAGGCGGGGTACTGGCCCCGCTGCACCTGCGGCTTGGGCAGGCGCAAGCGACGGAACTGCAGGGAACGCATGCTGCCGTACCAGACGGTGCCACGCTCGATGTCGCCGAACTTCTGCGTCAAGCCCTTGCGCAACTTGCGGGAAAGGACGAACACATCCGCGAAGACGGCGAGGAACATGACCCAGAAGCCGATCAGGATGTAGCTGAGGGCGTCGCTTCCCGAAGGAATGACGAAGGAGATCACGACGAAAAGCAGGGCACCGAACATCAAGTACTCACCGAGGCTGAAACGGGCATCGACATAATCGCGCGCGAAACGCTTCTGGGGTCCTTTGTCCCGCAGCGGCAGGTACTTCTCGTCCCCCGTGTCGAGGGCCTGGCGCATTTTCTGGCGCTGGTCCTGCACGGCGATACGCTCGGCTTCTTTCGAGGCCTTGCGGTCCGTCGGTACGAGGGGACGCTTGCGGGCTGCTTCCTGTTCCTTGCGCTTGGGCGTGGGAGCGCCCTTGCCAGCGCCTCTCACGGCGGGATCGGCGGCAAGCTGGTCTATTGAGTCTTGAGCGCTCGGCTCATCCTTTTTACGTCCAAACACCACTACAGAATACCCCGCAGGAACCGCGCGAAAGTCGCCGTGGCGCGCCGCCCGGCGAATGGGCCCGCCACGCCGCCCGGCCCGGTTCCCCAGCACCACTCGCGGCGGTAGTGTTTTCGCCATGACTTCAATGAATGCGGAGATCCCGCAGACCCTTTCCGGCGGCTCCGGCACAATCAATGTTGATGCGCTCAAGTCCTCGATCGATGCTTCCTTCGACGAGACCATGGCTCGTTTGAAAGCCCTGGTCGCTATTCCGGGGATCGCATGGCCCAGCTTCGACCCGGCCGAACTCGAGCGAAGCGCCGAGGCTGTTGCCTCGCTGGTCCGCGAGTCGGGCTTCCAGGACGTACAGATCCTGCGCTGCGACAAGGCCGACGGGACCGCTGGGGGCCCTGCGATTGTTGCGCGCCGCGTCGCCGCGCCGGGCAAGCCCACCATCCTGCTGTACGCGCACCATGATGTGCAACCGCCGGGCGACGTGACCTTGTGGGACACCGAGCCGTTCGTGGCCGAGGAACGCGAGGGCCGCCTTTATGGCCGTGGCGCGGCAGACGACAAAGCCGGCATCATGGCCCACCTTGCTTCCTACGCTGCGGTAACCCAGGTGTTGGGAGACGACTTCGGCCTTGGAGTCACCTTGTTCTTCGAGGGCGAAGAAGAGGCCGGTTCACCCACCTTCCGCACTTTCCTCGAAACGCACCGCGACCTCCTCGAAGCGAACGTCATCGTCGTAGCCGATTCCAGCAACTGGAAAGTCGGCGTACCGGCACTGACAACCAGTCTCCGCGGCCTGGTGGACGGCACCTTCGAAGTACGGGTGCTCGAACACGCCGTGCACTCCGGCATGTTCGGCGGTCCCGTACTGGATGCGCCGACCCTCCTGTCCCGCCTTATCGCCACGCTGCACGACGACGACGGCAACGTCGCGATCGAGGGCTTGGTAGCCAAGGATGACGTCGTGGAGGACGTGGACGAGGACCAGTACCGCGCCGACGCCTCAGTGCTCGACGGCGTGCGGCTCGCCGGCAGCGGCAGTATTGCGTCGAGGCTCTGGACCAAACCCGCCTTGTCCATCATCGGCATCGACGCACCCGCCGTCGACGTCGCGTCCAACACGCTGCTCCCCGCTGCGAGGGCGAAGTTCAGCCTGCGCTTGGCTCCCGGGCAAGATCCCGATGCCGCCATGGACGCCGTCGGAAAACACCTCGCGGCGAACGCGCCTTTCGGAGCGAAGGTCACGTTCGTGCCGGGGGAGCGGGGCAACGCCTTCTCCACCGATACAGGATCAGCTGCCGCCCGGATCGCGATGTGGGCACTCGGTGAGGCCTGGGGTGTGCCCGCCGTCGAAATGGGGATCGGCGGATCAATCCCATTCATCGCGGACCTGACCGAAACCTATCCTGATGTCCAGATCCTGGTGACTGGTGTCGAGGACCCGGATTCACGGGCCCACAGCGCCAACGAATCTCTCCACATCTGGGATTTCCGCAACGCAGTGCTGGCCGAGGCCCTGATGCTGGCCCGCCTGAACTCGGAAGGCCTCTGAGCCCACGCGCGCATCAGGCCGGGGAACAAGCCAAGGGTCCGGCCGGTTACGTTAGAAGTTATAGCTATGCGCCGGCTCGACGTAGCATGTAGCTATAGCCCGCACGTATTTGGGTAAGGGCAGGCAGCGCGTAGGCGCAGCCGCCAAGAGCGTCATAAGAAGGTAGGCCAATGAGCACTGCAACCAACGAAAACAGCACCGGAGCGCAGCTCGCAGGCGGCGAGCTTCCTGAGCACGAGGTCAAGTTGACCGATGTCGCAGCAGGTAAAGTCCGGAGCCTTCTCGAACAAGAGGGCCGCACGGACCTGCGGCTTCGCGTCGCTGTTCAGCCGGGCGGCTGCTCGGGCCTGATCTACCAGCTCTACTTCGACGAGCGCCTGCTCGACGGCGATGCCGTCCGCGACTACGACGGCGTCGAAGTGGTTGTCGACAAGATGAGCGTGCCGTACCTGAGCGGCGCGAGCATCGACTTCGAGGACACGATCTCCAAGCAGGGCTTCACGATCGACAACCCCAACGCCGGCGGGTCTTGTGCCTGTGGCGATTCGTTCCACTAACCGGGCATTCGCAGACTGTTGGCCCAGTTCAGGAACGGGCTAAACCCGTCCCGACGCACTGGGCCAGCATGTCGGCGAAAACCGCTTGGTAGCGGTAAGCTCTACATCGAGTAGTAAAACTTTAGTGTGCCCGGTGGGCCTTCCGCCTGCCGGGCTGCAGCAACAAGAGGAAGGGCCGTCTGTGAGTTCGCAGAACCGAACCGGCAGCCGACGCATAAAGATCACCTCGATCACTGGCTTGGCACTAGCCGGCGCGTTGGTTTTGACCGGATGTTCACCAGAGGTAGAAAAAGGCTGGTTGCCCACGGAACGTGGTACAACCAGCAACACCGATCGGATCATGGACCTCTGGGTCAACTCATGGATCGCCGCCCTCGTAGTCGGCATTATTACTTGGGGTCTGCTGGTTTGGTGCATCATCGCCTACAGGCGCCGCAAGGGCACCACGGGTTTCCCGAAGCAGCTTAGCTACAACCTCCCTCTGGAGGTCTTTTATTTGACCATTCCGCTGTTCATGGTGTTGGTGTTCTTCTACTTCACCAACCAGGACCAGCAGGCGATTGACGATCGCTCCAAGCCGGCCGACGTCACCATCGACGTCGTGGGCAAGCAATGGGCTTGGGACTTCAACTACGTCAAGGGCTCTGTCATCACCGATGACGTTCACGAAGCGGGCGTCCAGGCGCACCTCACGGGCAACGCCATCGACTTGAACCAGCTGCCGACGCTGTATCTGCCGGTCAACAAGTCGGTTGACCTCGAGCTGAATTCCCGCGACGTCATCCACTCTTTCTGGGTTCCGGCCTTCCTGCAGAAGCGCGACGTGATTCCCGGCAAGACCAACTACATCAGGTTGACCCCCACCAAGGAGGGCACCTATGACGGCAAGTGCGCCGAACTTTGCGGTGAATACCATTCTGAGATGTTGTTCCGCGTGAAGGTCGTTTCCGAAGCCGAGTTCCAGGCACACATGGATCAGCTTCGCCAGAGCGGCAACACCGGTCTTCTCGATTCGAAGTACGACCGCAACCCGAACCTGAACGCAAAGAATTAAGGGACGCGACGTGGCTACTTATACTCAATCAGCCGGGGTCCTAGAGGCTCCCGTAGTACCGAAATCCAAGGGACGCATCGTCGTCAACTGGATCACCTCCACCGACCACAAGACCATCGGGTACATGTACCTGATCGCGTCCTTCGTGTTCTTCTGCCTCGGCGGCGTCATGGCGCTGCTGATGCGTGCGGAGCTCTTCGAGCCCGGCATGCAGATCCTGCAGACCAAGGAGCAGTACAACCAGCTCTTCACCATGCACGGCACCGTGATGCTGCTGATGTTTGCGACGCCGCTCTTCGCCGGCTTCGCGAACGTCGTCATGCCGCTCCAGATCGGCGCCCCCGATGTCGCCTTCCCGCGACTGAACGCGCTGGCCTTCTGGTTCTTCCTTTTCGGCTCCACCATCGCCGTGTCCGGCTTCATCACTCCGCAAGGTGCCGCCTCCTTTGGCTGGTTCGCCTATGCGCCGCTGTCAGACACCACGTTCACCCCGGGCGTCGGCGGTGACCTTTGGGTCTTCGGCCTGGCGTTGTCCGGTTTCGGAACCATCCTGGGTGCGGTCAACTTCATCACCACCATCATCTGCATGCGCGCTCCCGGCATGACGATGTGGCGCATGCCGATCTTCACCTGGAACACCCTGGTGACGGCCATCCTGGTTCTCATGGCGTTCCCGCCGCTCGCGGCCGCACTCTTCGCCCTCGGCGCTGACCGGCGCTTCGGCGCCCACATCTTCGATCCGGAGAACGGCGGCGCTGTCTTGTGGCAGCACCTGTTCTGGTTCTTCGGCCACCCCGAGGTGTACATCATCGCCTTGCCGTTCTTCGGCATTGTCTCGGAGATCTTCCCGGTCTTCAGCCGCAAGCCGATCTTCGGCTACAAGGGCCTTGTCTACGCAACCATCGCGATCGCCGCTTTGTCGGTGACCGTGTGGGCGCACCACATGTATGTCACCGGATCGGTGCTGCTGCCGTTCTTCTCCTTCATGACGATGCTGATCGCGGTACCCACCGGCGTGAAGTTCTTCAACTGGATCGGTACCCTGTGGCAGGGCTCGATTACCTTCGAGACACCCATGCTCTGGAGCATCGGCTTCCTGGTCACCTTCCTCTTCGGCGGCCTGACCGGCATCATCCTGGCGTCCCCGCCGTTGGACTTCCACGTCTCGGACTCCTACTTCGTCGTGGCGCACTTCCACTACGTGGTCTTCGGCACCGTGGTGTTCGCAATGTTCGCAGGCTTCTACTTCTGGTGGCCCAAGTGGACCGGCAAGATGCTCAACGAGCGCCTCGGCAAGATCCACTTCTGGCTCCTGTTCCTGGGCTTCCACGGCACCTTCCTGATCCAGCACTGGCTCGGCGTAGAGGGTATGCCCCGGCGTTACGCCGACTACCTTCCGCAGGACGGTTTCACCTGGATGAACCAGTTCTCCACGATTTCGTCCTTCGTGCTCGGCGCCTCGCTCCTGCCGTTCTTCTGGAACGTCTACATCACGTGGCGCAGCAACAAAAAGGTCGAGGTGGACGATCCCTGGGGCTTTGGCGCCTCGCTGGAGTGGGCTACGTCCTGCCCGCCGCCGCGGCACAACTTCACGTCGCTGCCCCGTATTCGTTCCGAACGTCCTGCCTTGGACCTCCACCACCCGGAACTCGCGCAGCACCACACTGCCTTGAGCCCTGAGCCGGCAGCAAGGGTGCTCGGCAACGCTGATCAGAAGGACGCGAAATGAAAATCGAATCTTGGATTTTTGGTGCAGGGAGCTTCTTCTTCGTACCGGTCGCGCTGGTTTACGGTTTCCTGAACAACTGGGATGAGTGGGTCGGCACCCTCGGCATCCTCCTGGTCGGTGGCCTGGCAGGCATGATCGGCGCGTACCTCGGTTTCACGGGTAAGCGGGTCGGCATGCGTCCGGAGGACCGTCCGGACGCGGAGATCCACGAAGGCGCCGGCGAGCAGGGACACTTCAGCCCGTGGAGCTGGTGGCCGCTGGTGCTCGGCTTGTCTTGTGCAGGCGGGTTCCTGGGCCTGGCCGTAGGTTTCTGGATCACGTTCGTCGCCGCAGGCCTGGCTGTCGTAGCCCTGGTCGGTTGGGTGTTCGAATACAGCCGTGGAGACCACGCGCACTAGAAAAGCACGTGAACAACGACGGCGGGCCCCACCACTTGGTGGGGCCTGTCTGATATACAAATCTACCAGCCCACGCGACCCTAC